>NZ_JAMYSA010000010.1:0-99787 GCF_040321735.1 Mesorhizobium sp. M0293 | reverse complement strand
CCCCTCCCCGCTGCCCCCCACTCATGGCCCCCCCCACCCGGGCGGCGGCCACGAGCAGGCCGAGCGCGATGATCAGCGCGCCGAGCGAGATGCGCTGCAGGTCGATGCCGAGTTCGTACATGATGGCGAAGGTGGCGGCGAGCACCAGCGGGATGGTGATGGCGATGATGAGGCCCGAGCGCCAGCCGATCGACAGGAACGAGACGACGAGCACGATCAGCAGCGCCTCGCCGAGCGCATGCATGAACTCGGCCACCGCATCCGTGACGACGCCCGGCTGATCGGAAATCTGGTCGACCGAAACACCATAGGGCAGCGCCTCCTCGAAGCGCTTGTAGGTGGCCTCGACGTCCTTGCCGACATCGGTAACCTTGAAGCCTTTGGCCATGACGACGCCAAGCTGCACGCTGTCATGACCGTTGAAACGGTATTTGCGCTGGAACGGATCTTCCAGCCCCGAGGTCACCGTGGCGATGTCGCCCAGCCTTGTGACCTGGCCGCCGGCGCGCAGGCGCAGGTTTCGGATGTCCTCTACCTTGGCGACGTCGCCTTCGACGGAAATGCGCACCGAATTGGTGCCGGTGTCGACGGATCCGGCCGGATCGACATTGTTCTGTCCCTTGATCGCGTTCTGCAGATCGGTCAGCGTCAGGCCGCGTTCGGCGAGCGCCTTGGACGACACGTCGATATAGAGCTTTTCCGGCTGGTCGCCGATGATCACGGCCTTCTCGACGCCGGGCGTCGTCAAAAGCATGTCGCGCGCCTGGATAGCGAACTTCTTCAGCTCGGGATAACTGAAGCCGTCACCGCTGATCGAATGCAGCGTGATGAAAGTGTCACCGAACTCATCGTTGAAATAGGGCCCGAGCAGGCCTTGCGGCAGATCGCCTGATATATCGCCGACTTTCTTGCGCACCTGATAGAAGGCGTCGGTCACCTCGGCGGTGTTGGTGTCGCCCTTGATCTGGACCGTGATGATGGCGCTGCCGGCGCGGGTGAAGGAGCGCACGAAGTCGAGATGCGGCGTTTCCTGCAGCTTGCGCTCGATCTTGTTGACGACCTGGTCTTCCATCTCCTGGATCGACGAGCCCGGCCAAATTGCCTGGACGACCATGACCCGGAAGGTGAAATCGGGATCTTCCTTCTGGCCCATACGCATCAGGCCGAGCGCGCCGGAAATGATGATCAAGCCGAACAGGAACCGCGCAATAGACGGATGGCCTATTGCCCAGCGCGACAGGTTGAAGGGCCGCTTCTCTTCCGTGGAATTGGTCATGGATGCAGATCCATCTGTTCAGCAATCGAGGTTCGGAGTGGCTTCCGGGCGGTAAGGCTCTCCGAGAGGAGAAACGCTCATCGCGGTGGGACGCGAAAATCGATGTGGGGGTTACATCAATCGAGCGTCTCGGGTGGGCGCTTGCCGCCCGGAAACCAGCGGCTGCGGGAACGCGCAGCCGGTTGTCTGTTGTCAGCGCACCTGCTTGGTGTCGCCGCCGTCACCCGCAGCGGACGCGGATTGCAGCAAGGTGTCACCGGCGAGCTTCACCTTCAGGTTCTCGGTCATGAACTGCGTGCCGGCAGCGACCACGACATCGCCAGGTTTCAAACCCTCGGCGACACGCACGCCATCGGCGGCGAATTCTGCAACCTTGACCGGGCGGGCATGAACAGTGTCGGCGCCACGATCGACGGTCCAAACGATCGATTGGGTGCCTTGCTCGGCCAGTGCGCTCAGCGGGATCGAGACGAGCTGCCGCTCATTGGCGGCCGAGGCTTCGATGCTGGCGGTCATGCCGAGAAGCACGCGCGGATCCTTGGGCAGGCTGACGCGGACGGCAAAGGTGCGCGACTGCGGATCGGCGCTGCCGGCGACTTCACGGACCTTGCCGTCTAGCGCCAGCGCGTCGTCGGACCAAAAGCCCGCCTTCACGACCTTGCCCGGCTTGAATTCGGCGATTTCCATTTCCGGGACGGCGATCAGCACTTCCTTTTCGCCGTCGACGGCGACGGTGACCACCGGCGAGCCGGAGCCGACCACTTGGCCGACATCGGCACTGACAGCCGTGACGATGCCGGCCCTGTCGGCCTTGAGATCGGTATAGCCGACCTGGTTCCTGGCTTGGGCAAGCGTCGAGCGGGCGGAATCGCGGGTGGCGACCGCCTGGTCATAGCTCAGCGTTGCCTGTTCGAGCTGCGATTTCGGCGCGAATTTCTTGTCAAACAGCTGTTCGGCGCGCTTGCGGGCAAGCTCTGATGTCTCGACCTGCCGATCGGCGGCATCAAGTGCTGCCTGCGCACTCTTGACCGAAAGATCGTAGTCAATGGGATCGATCCGGGCGAGGACGTCGCCCGAGGCCACATGCTGGCCGATGTCGACGAGGCGCTCGGTGATCTTGCCGTTGACGCGGAAAGCCAATGCGCTTTCGGTGCGAGCCCGTACCGAGCCAGAATAGGAGAGCGTGCGGGTGTCATGCGCCTGGGCGATCTCGACGACCTTGACCGGACGGATGATATCCTTGACCTCGGCTTTCTCCTGCGAGCAGCCGGCAAGCCCGAGCGCCGCGGCCATCAGGCCGGCAACTGGCAGCTTGCGGAGGATGGAACTGGACAAAGACACTTTGGCACTCCCGAACTGGAGATGAATTGTCGACACAGACGCCCGGCGGGCGGCAGCTATTTCTTTAGAGCCCTGATCGCATAGTCGATCAGGTCGTCGGGCATCGCCCGGTTGGTCTTGGCGAGGCACTGCGCCACCATCTGCGGGTGGCAGAGGATGACGGTGGCGGCGCCGAAGCATCGCGACGCAGTCACCGGATCCTGTTCCCTGAACTCACCGGCCTCGATGCCGTCGCGGATCACGTCCGCAAACAGGTCGTGAATGCTGTCGACATGCTTGTCGATGACGCCCCAGTCCCGTTCGAGCGCGACGATGACAATCTCGTGGACCTTCTGCTCGTCGAGCATGACTTCCATCGTCATCTTGTATTGGGCATGTATGTAGCGCCGAAGCCGCTCCTCGGCGCTGATCGGCAGATGGGCAATCTCGTAGGCCATCTTATAGCTTGCGCCGAGCATCCGACCGCAGACCGCCTGGTGGATTTCCACCTTGGAAGCGAAGAAGCGGTAGATGTTGGCCGGCGACATGCCGAGTTCGCGGGCGATGTCGGCGACATTGGTCTTGCCGTAGCCGTAGTGCCGGAACAGGCGCTCTGCGCAGTCGAGAACGCGCGTCACATTTTCCTGTCGGGCGGCTTCGGCGACTATGGTGGCGGCTTCGGACATGATCCTCTGTCAATTTACGAGTGACGAATTTCAATTTTCATCACTCGTAAATCGAAATGGGCGGCCTGTCAATGCGGATTCGGTGTACGCGTACGATTGGTGACAGATGGTGACATTCGATAGACGTCACGAAGCTGCCCGAGGATGCGGACTGCTGAAAATATTTTCCGCGAGAGGCCGTCGGCGTTTCAGGCGACCTTTGCCATTTCCCGCAGCCGGAACTTCTGGATCTTGCCGGTCGAGGTTTTGGGGATTTCGGCGAAGATCACCGCCTTCGGCACTTTGAAACGGGCAAGCAGCGCGCGGCAGTGGTCGATGATCTCGGCTTCGGTCGCGCTCTTGCCGGGCTTCAGCTCGACATAGGCGACGGGCACCTCGCCCCATTTGTCGTCGGGCCTGGCGACAACACCGCAAGAGGCGACGGAGGGGTGTTTGTAGAGCGCATCCTCGACCTCGATCGAAGAAATGTTCTCGCCACCCGAGATGATGATGTCCTTGGAGCGGTCCTTGAGCTGGATGTAGCCATCGGCGTGCATGACACCGAGATCGCCGGAATGGAACCAGCCGCCGGCAAAGGCCTCGTCGCTCGCCTTGCGGTTCTTCAGATAGCCCTTCATGACGATGTTGCCGCGGAACATGACCTCGCCGATGGTCTGGCCGTCGGCTGGCGTCGGCTGCATCGTCTCGGGGTCCATGACGGTCAGGCCTTCGAGTGCCGCGTAGCGTACGCCCTGCCGTGCCTTCTTGGCGCTGCGCTCGCGCTTTTCGAGATCGTCCCAGGCGCCGTGCCATTCGTTGACGACCGCCGGGCCATAGGTCTCGGTCAGGCCGTAGAGATGGGTGACGGCAAAGCCGGCATCGGCCATCCCCGACAGCACAGCTTCCGGCGGGGGTGCTGCGGCCGTGTTGAAGGTGACCGTCTGCGGGAACTCCCGCTTGTCCTCGTCCTTCGCATTGATCAGCACCGACATGACCACGGGCGCGCCGCAGAGATGCGTGACGCCGAGATCGGCAATCGCATCGTAGATCGGCTTCGGCCGCACCCAGCGCAGGCAGACATGGGTGCCGGCCTGGACGGCGAGCGTCCAGGGAAAGCACCAGCCATTGCAGTGGAACATCGGCAGCGTCCACAGATAGACGGCGTGCTTGGCCATGCCGGCATGTATGGTGTTGGTGTAGGCCATCAGGGCGGCACCGCGATGATGGTAGACGACACCCTTCGGATTGCCTGTGGTGCCGGAGGTGTAGTTGAGCGAGATGGCATCCCATTCGTCGTCGGGCATCGACCAGACGAAGTCCGCGTCGCCGCCGGCGACGAAATCCTCATAGTCGAGCGCGCCAATGCGCTCGCCTTTCGGATAGGGCGCATCGGCGGCGTATTCGGGATCGTCGTAGTCGATGACCAGCGGCTTGACCTTAGCCAACTCCAGGGCCTGCTTGACGACGCTCGAAAATTCCCGATCGACGATCAGTATCCTGGTCTCCGCGTGGTCGAGCTGGAAGGCGATGACCGCAGCATCGAGGCGGGTGTTGAGCGAGTGCAGCACCGCCTTGGTCATCGGCACGCCGAAATGCGCCTCCAGCATCGGCGGCGTGTTGGACAGCATGACGGTGACCGTGTCGCCCTTGCCGACGCCGCGCTTGTCGAGCGCCGAGGCGAGCTTCAGCGAGCGCTGCCAGAAATTGCGATAGTCGATGCGCTGGCGGCCGTGGATGATGGCGATATGGTCGGGATAGGTCCTGGCTGCGCGCTCCAGATAGGTGAGCGGTGTCAGCGGCTGGTGGTTGGCCGCGTTCTTGTCGAGATCCTGTTCGTAAGGATTGCCCATCACATGCTCCCCGCGCTTTTCTCTAGGACCTTCTAATCACAGGCTCGGGCCGCGTCACCATCAACGATGCCCCGTTGGAGCGCATTTGGCGCAATGATGATCCAGATTCGCCGGGCGGATGGGCATTGCATACCCTTGCCGAGTTTGACTTTTGTCGAGAGCCATGAATAATGTCAGCCGAGGAGACGGCATGGCGATCCGACCGGCAGAACAGCTCATCCACAAGGCCGCCTGGCTCTATTATGCCCATGGCCTGCGACAGGACCAGGTGGCGAGCCAGCTTAACATTTCCCGTGCCTCGGTCGCCATGTATCTGCGCAAGGCGCGCGAGACCGGCATCGTCAACATCTCGACCTCCACCCAGCTTTTCACCGACGACGTGCTGGCGCGCAAGCTCGAGGATGCGCTGGGCCTCGACGCCGTCTGGATCGCGCCGGAAAACGCCCATATCGCCGACCCGTCGACGGAAATCGCCGTGCTGGCGGCAAGCGTCTTTCTCGAACTGGTCAAGAAGGGCGACCGCATCGGCGTCGCCTGGGGCCGCACCGTCTACATGATCGCCGACATCATGTCTTATGCCGACCTGCAGGACGTCACGGTGGTGCAGCTCTGCGGCAATCTCGGCGCACCCTATTCCTACCGGCCCGACCAGTGCACGATGGAAATCGCGCGGCGGCTCAACGCCAAGGGGCTCAACTTCTACGCACCGCTGGTGCTGTCGACGGAAGAGCTGGCACGCGCGCTGCGCGCCGAACCGGTGATCCGCGAACAACTGTCGGGCGTGAGCGAATGCGATCTGGCGCTGTACTCGGTCGGCGCGGTCGACGCCGACAGCCATCTGGTCAAATGCGGCGCGCTGACACCAAGTGAAATGGCGGAACTGCGCAGGCAGGGTGCGGCCGGCGTCATTGCCGGGCAGATCATCGACGCCGATGGCAAGCTGCTCGACTGCAGCTACAACCGCCGGGTGATCTCCGCCGAACTGTCCTCGCTGCGCCCCATCGCCAGACGGCTGATGGTGGTGCAGGAAGACAGCAAGTTCGAACCGCTGCTCGCGGCCATCGCGGGCGGACTTTGCACGCATCTTGTGGTCGGCGCGCGCATGGCACAGCGGCTCTTGGATCATGCCCGCGCGGCAACAGAAAAGGCCTCCTAGGAACCACCATCCTCGCCGCCGGCGCATTGTCATCAAAGCGTCGCGGCATTCCTGTTTCACCATCAAAGACAGCAACCGGACGAAGCGAACATGAAGAACCTTTGGAATGACGATGCAGCCGAAAAGCTCGTTGCCGACTATGCAAAGAAGGGCGTCGGCCGCGATCTGGCCTTGCGCGTCTACACGACCCGGCTGCTGGGCGGCGAACCAAGGCTGGTTCTGCATGGCGGCGGCAATACATCCTGCAAGACGACGGCCGTCGATCTCGTCGGTGACGAGTGGGACGTGCTGTGCGTCAAGGGCAGCGGCTGGGACATGGGCGTCATCGAGCCGCAGGGTCTGCCGGCGGTCAAGCTCAAGCCGCTGCTCAAGGCGCGCGCGCTGAACAGTTTGGCCGACGAGGACATGGTTGCCCTGCAACGCGTCAACCTCATCGACCCGTCATCGCCCAACCCTTCGGTCGAGACGCTGCTGCATGCCTTCCTGCCGCACAAATTCGTCGACCACACGCACTCGACCGCCATCCTCGCCATCGTCGACCAGGAAGACTCCAAGCCGCTGGTGAAGACGGTCTTCGGGAGCAAGATGGGTTACGTGCCCTACATCATGCCCGGCTTCGACCTTGCCAAGGCGGCGGCCGATATCTTCGACGCCGACCCCACGGTTGAGGGCCTGATCCTCGACAAGCATGGCATCTTCACCTTCGGCGACGATGCCAGGCAGGCCTACGACCGGATGATCCACTATGTGAACGTCGCCGAGGACTACATTGCCGTAAGCGGCAAGCCCAAGGCGGCAAAGGCGGCCTTGCCGGCAAAACTCGCGACACCGGCCTCCATCGCGCCGACGCTTCGCGGCGCCGTCGCCGTGGCGCGCGGCGAAGGCCGCTTCGACCGCATGATCAGCGACTTCCGCACTTCGCCGGACATCGCCGATTTCATCAATTCGGCCGAGATTGCCGATTATGCTGGACGCGGGGTGTCGACGCCCGATCTGTCGATCCGCATCAAGACCGGGCCGATGGCGCTGCCGGCGCCCGATGCAGACAAGGCCGGCGACTACAGGGCTGTGATCCAGAGCCACGTTGACGCTTTCGCCAAGGATTACCGCGCCTATTTCGAGACCAATGACGCGCTCGACGACGTCAAGCGCACCATGCTCGACCAGATGCCACGGCTGACGCTGGTGCCGGGCCTCGGCATGTTTGGCCATGGCCGCACGCTGAAGGATGCGAAGATCGCGTCGGATGTCGGCGAGATGTGGATCGAGGCGGTGCGCGGCGCCGAAGCCGTCGGCCGGTTCCATCCGCTCTCCAAGGCCGATCTGTTCCCGCTCGAATACTGGTCGCTCGAGCAGGCCAAGCTCGCCTCCAACAAGCCGAAGCCGCTGACCGGCCAGGTGGTGCTGATCACCGGCGGTGCCGGCGCAATCGGTGCAGCGACGGCAAAACTGTTCGCCGACAATGGCGCCCATGCCGTCGTCGTCGATCTCGACGCCGAAAAGGCCGCCGAGGCGGCGAAGAAAGCCGGCAACAATTCGATCGGTGTCGCCGCCGACATTACCGATCCGGCACAGGTGCGTGCCGCCTTCGACAGAGCGATCGCCGTGTTCGGCGGTGTCGACATCCTGGTGTCCAATGCCGGTGCTGCCTGGGAAGGCCGGATCGGCGAACTCGACGATGCGCTTTTGCGCAGGAGTTTCGAGCTCAACTTCTTCGCCCACCAGTCGGTGGCGCAGAACGCCGTGCGCATCATG
The DNA here is from genome assembly GCF_040321735.1 of Mesorhizobium sp. M0293. Taxonomy (NCBI): domain Bacteria; kingdom Pseudomonadati; phylum Pseudomonadota; class Alphaproteobacteria; order Hyphomicrobiales; family Phyllobacteriaceae; genus Mesorhizobium; species Mesorhizobium sp. M0293. The sequence goes on along the minus strand of NZ_JAMYSA010000010.1, from coordinate 91,765 downwards.
CTCGAACAGGGCACAGGCGGCGTGTTGTTGTTCAACACCTCCAAACAAGCAGTCAATCCGGGCCCGAAGTTCGGCGCCTATGGAGTGCCGAAGGCGGCGACCCTGTTCCTGTCCAGGCAATACGCGCTCGACTATGGCGCGCACGGCATCCGCTCCAACGCCGTCAATGCCGACCGCATCCGCTCGGGGCTTTTGACCGACGCCATGATCGCCAGCCGTTCGGGCGCGCGCGGCGTGTCGGAGAAGGACTACATGTCCGGCAATCTGCTCGGCCAGGAAGTGACGGCGCAGGACGTGGCGCAGGCGTTCCTGCACCACGCGCTGGCCGACCGGACCACCGCCGACGTGACGACGGTGGATGGCGGCAACATCGCGGCGGCACTGCGGTAGACGAAAGTCTCAACAGGCTTGCGTAGTTGGTAGTCTGTAGCTACATTGTGGCTCAACTAGAGGAGTCATAGCATGGCAACAGATACCGTAGTTCGCGCTCGGATCGATACGGCGACAAAAGATCAGGCAACAGAAGCCTTGGCGGCAATGGGCCTGTCGGTTTCTGACGCCATCCGCCTGCTTTTGGTTCGCGTCGCTGCCGACAAGGAATTTCCCTTTCCGGTGAAGGTGCCTAACGCAACCACTCGAAAGGCCATGGCCGAATTGGAACAGGGCAAGGGCAAGCGTTTCGCTTCGGCCGATGAGCTGTTCAAGGATTTGGGCATCTGATGTGCTGACGCCTGTTCGCTCCGGGCAATTCCGTCGCGACGTGAAACGTATGGAGAAGCGTGGCAAAGACCTTGGCAAATTGCGCGAACTGCTCGGCCGGCTGATCGCCGGAAACGAGCTACCGGCGAGTTATAAGGATCACCCCATGAAAGGCGACTGGAAAGGCTATCGTGACGCGCACATAGAACCGGACTGGCTCTTGATCTATCGGGTGGCCAGCGACGAATTACAGCTTGCTCGCACCGGCTCTCACTCCGATCTGTTCAACGAGTAGCCCGAAACCGGTCTGCTACAGCAGTTCCTGGATGCCTTCCCAAGCCTTTCTGCCAAGCCTTGAATCAGCCTCGTCATTGCCGCCATGCGCATGCAGTGCCGAGCGTGGAGTGTTTTCGCCTGGCAGGAGAATGCGGTGACCCGCCTCCGGCGATGAAACGAGACGGGTGACCTTACCAGCTCCACCGCGCCGCCGAACAATGTCCGTCGCGAACCATAGGGAGGGCCACAGCGCGTCGTCGCCACCTGCGACAAGCAGAATCTCGGCCGATGCGGTCTCGACGGGGATGGTCGCCGCCTTTGCTTCCCGTTCGAAGGCTTTCAAGCAATGCTCGAAGTGTCCCCGGTAGGACACAAGGCCATCCACATACTCTCGGCCCCAATTCGGGTCCGTCGGCACGAACGGCAGGGGAATACCGTCGAGCGACCATGAAGATCGCTCAGGCCAGCTGACACCATCCCGGCCCGCACCGATATTTCCCCAAACCACCGATGACGGGCTGATTGCGACCACGACGTTGATTCTCGGGTCATGGACCGCCGCGAGCAATGATGCCTCGGCACCCTTGGATGTGCCGACGTAGACGACGCGGCGGCATCCTGTTTCAATGAGATAATCGGTTGCCGCAAAGAAGGTTTCGAGGGGAATTTCGCATATTCCTGGAGCCTGGCCGTCACCGCCAAACCATTGCAAAGCCAGGGCCGACGAGCCCTCGTTTGCAAAGAGACGTGCGCGCCCGACATCGACGCGGCCGCTCGATCCACCCAGCACCACGACGCCGGTGGTAGCGTGCGGGCATCGAAGCAATGTTCCAGCGACGGCGCCGGACAGGTCTTCCTCGATTACCGCCTGTGCTTCCATATACGCACCGAACCTTGGGCCGGCACCTACGAGCCAGCTCTACAAATATTCGGCAAGAAGGCCGCCTGCAACAAGCTGCTGCAAGCGGCCTTCGATAGCGACGCCTACTTGACGTTCGGGTTCGGCATCCAGGCTGGCATCGCGACATCGGCATGGGCGAACTGCGGCAGCTTGGCCGACAGGTCTTCCATGTTCTTGATGTCCTTGTCGATGAGGTCCTTCTGGGTGATCAGCGTCGGCGGCACGACGACGTTGTGGCCGGGGTCTTCACCGGCCAGCAGCTGTGCCAGCGCACGCACCGAGACCTGGCCGACGACGGCCGGATTGGTGGCGGCGGTCGCCGCCCAGGCACTGTCGGGCTCGCGCATCGCTGATATATCCGAGGTCGAAATGTCGGCCGAATAGATCTTGATGCCCTTGTTGAGGCCGGCTTCGTCGACAGCGATCTTCACGCCCTTGGCGAATTCGTCATAGGGCGCGAACATCACCTCGATATCGGGATGGGCCGACAGCACCGACCGCGCCTGATTGGCGACGGAGTTGGCGATCGGGTTGTCGAGCGTGCCGAACATCGCGACTTCCTTGACGCCCGCATATTTCTTCTTCACGTCGACCCAGGTCTCGTTGCGGCGGTCGAGCGGCGCGATGCCGGCGACATAGACATAGCCGGCATTCCAGCTCTCGCCATTGTCCTTGACCGCCTGCTCGAGCGCGAGGCGCGCCAAGTCACGGTCGGATTGCTCGACCTGCGGGATCTTGGGGTTTTCGACATTGACGTCGAAGGCCACCACCTTGATGCCGGCGTCGACCGCGCGCTGGGCTGCGTCCTTCATCGATTCCGTCAGGCCGTGCTGGATGATGATGCCCTGCACGCCGAGCGCGATGGCCTGGTCGACCATATCGGACTGAAGCGCGGCGTCCTGGCGGCTGTCGAGCACGCGCAGGTCGATGCCGAGAGCCTTCGACTGCGCCTCGACGCCCGAGAGATAGGCCTGGAAGAAGTCGCCGGTCGAGAGATAACGCACCAGCGCGATCTTGACCCCAGGCTTATCGAAAGGCGCCGGCTTGTCCGCGGCAAAAGCCGGGACCTGCATCAGCATGGTTGCGCCGGCCAATCCGAGCGCCATCTTCCCCAGAAGTCTTCTTGTAATGCTCATTTTGTTTTCCTCCACTCTTGTTGAACCCAAAATCCTGTTCCGGTCGAAAGCTACCTCCTGCCCCTGCCCGAAAGGGCAAAGGTGAAGACAAGGGCGACGACCAGAACCACGCCCTTGACGAAATCCTGCGTGTAGTAAGGCGCGTTCATCATCGTCAGGCCTTGCAGCAAGATGCCGACGAACAGCGCGCCGATGGCGGTGCCGAAGGCGTTCGGCTTTGCGGCGCCGAGCACCGCGTAGCCGATCAGCGCCGCGGCAACAGCATCGAGCAGCAGATTATTACCCGAGGCGATGTCGCCGCGCCCGAGCCGGGCAGCGAGCAAAATGCCGCCGATCGAGGCAAAAACTCCTGAAATGACGTAGGCCCAGATCTTGTATGCCTTGACAGGCGCGCCGGCGAGTTCGGCGGCGCGCTCGTTGCTGCCGACCGCATACATCATGCGGCCGAAGCGGGTGTATTCGAGGAAGAACCAGATCAGCACGGCGAGCACGAGCAGCACCACGACCGACACCGGAATGAGGTTGGGGATGAAGAAATCGAAGCGGTGGCGGCCGAGCGCCAGGAAGGCGTCAGAGAATTTGCCGTTGGCGACCGAACCGTCCGGCATGGTCATGCCGGTGGCAATCGAACGGCCTTCGGTCGGAATGCGCTGCAGGCCGATGAGCAGGAACATCATGCCGAGCGTCGCCAGCAGATCGGGCACGCGCATGTAGACGATCAGCCAGCCGTTGATCAGGCCGACAATGGCGCCGATCAGGAGGCAGACGACGACCGCGATGAAAGCGTTCTGCTCCAGCACCACCATGACATAGGCGGCCGCCATCATGGCCGATGTGGCGACCGAGCCGATCGACAGGTCGAAGCCGCCGACGACGAGCGTCGCGGTGACGCCGAGCGCCAGCACGCCGGTGATGGCGACCGACTGGAAGATGAAGACGGCACTTTGCGGCGAGACGAAACCGTCGGCGGCGATCGCGAAATAGGCGACGAGCCCGAACAGGAGCACGATAAACCCATAGCGGATGGCATGGTCGCGCAACGTCATTCAGCGCTCCCGCGCGCCGCTGCCGTCTTTACCCAACTCGAACCCATGGTCTCTCCGTTCCAATTCCTATTCATCGCTGCCTTCATGCGGCACTGTGCAGCGGACCGCCGGCGACCTCGGCCAGCAGACGATCGAGATCCACATCGGCATTGCGGTGCTCGCCGACGAGGGTCTGCTCAGACATCACCAGGATGCGGTCGGCGGTTTCCAGCGCCTCGTCGAGCTCTGTGACGAACAACAGCGTGGCGCGGCCGTTTGCACTCGCTCTCAGCTTGGCGGCAATGTCGCGCCGGGCGGAAATGTCGACGCCCTGAAACGGCTCGTCCAGAATGAACAGTCTTGCATCCTGAGCCATCCAGCGGGCGACCATCACCTTCTGCTGGTTGCCGCCGGACAGCTCCGACATCTCGTCCTTCTCGGAGCGGCAGACGATGCCCAGTTCCTGAATCTGCCGGCGGGCGGTGGCGCGTTCGAGACGGCGCTTGAGAACAGCGAAACGTGACATGCGCTTGTGAAACGGCAGGCTGATATTTTCCTGGATGTTGAAGCCGCCGACGATGCCGTTTTCGCCGCGGTCCTTGGCGACGAGGAACACGCCGGCGGCGATCGCCTCACCCGTTGATCGCGGCGCATAAGGCTTGCCGTTCATCGTCATGGTGCCGGACAATGGCTGGCGCACGCCAAACAACGTCTCGGCGAGCGCCGTTTTGCCAACACCGACGAGCCCGGTGATCGCAACGACCTCGCCGTCGCCGAGCGTCAGCGAGATCGGCTTGGCGCCCGGCGCGATGCGCAGGCCTTCGATCGTCAGGATTGCCTTGGCCGAATTCCTGACAACGATCTGGTCGAGATGGATCTTGCGGCCGAGCATGGCGTTGACCGCGCCTTCATAGTCGAGCGGCTTCATGTCGAAGATGCCCGAGATGATCCCGTCGCGCATGGAGACGATCCGGTCGGCCAACCGCCTGATATCCGACATGCGATGCGAGATGTAGAGGATCGCCACGCCTTGCTCGCGCAGCCTGTCGATCAGCGTAAACAGCCGATCAGCCTCGGTGCTGGAGAGCGATGAGGTCGGCTCATCGAGGATCAGCACTTTCGGCTGGTGCGCCAGTGCGCGGGCAATCGCCACCATCTGGCGATCGGCCAGCGAAAGATCGCTGACGCGGGCTTTCAAATCGATGGCCAGCCCCATGCGGTCGGCGACCGCCTTGGCCTCCCGGCGCACTCGGACCGGATTGAACAGGGTCGGCGCACCGCCGCCGCTCAGCCTGTCCAGGGTCAGATTGGTGGCGACGTCGAGATCGGCGACGACACCGTCATTGATGTTCTGGTGAACGGTGACGACACCGGCGCGGATCGCCTCAGCCGGGGTTTTCGGCGCAAAATCCTGGTTGGCGAGCGCCATCGTGCCGCCACCGCGTTCGTAGACGCCGGAGATGATCTTGACGAGGGTGGATTTGCCGGCGCCGTTGGCGCCCATCAGCACGGTCGCTTCGCCCGCATGCAATTCAAGCGAGACGCCGCCAAGCACCTCGTTGTGGCCAAAGGATTTCCTCAGTCCCTCTACGCGGAACACGGCATTGCCGACCATGCGTTCCTCCCTGACATGACGCTATGGGCTGTACCGGCAATTGTCAACACGATTGACAATTGCCAGATCGCTTCCTAGCTTGGCCCAGCCGCCATGCCTCAATTATGTTGGGAGCGCATATGCGGGAGGATGACGATGACTGAAAATTTACCGTTCGAAGCCCTGTCGGTCGAGACCCTGGCTGCCCGCCTTGCCACAAACGACGCGCTGTGCGCGAAGATCGGCAATGACACCGCACGCTGGAAGGTCCGCGAGGTCGGTGACGGCAATCTCAACCTCGTCTTCATCGTCGAGGGCGCCAGCGGTGCGGCGGTGGTCAAGCAGGCCCTGCCCTATGTCCGTCTGGTCGGCGACAGCTGGCCGCTGCCTTTAAAACGCTCCTTCTTCGAATATCATGCGCTGACAAGGCAAGAGGCGCGCGCGCCGGGTTCGGTGCCGGCGATCCATTATTTCGATGAACGCCAGGCGCTGATCATCATGGAGTATTTGGCGCCGCCGCACATCATCCTGCGCCGCGCGCTGATCGAAGGCCGGCAATTGCCGAACATTGCCCGGGATATCGGCCTGTTCATGGCCCGCACGCTGTTTCGTGGCTCCGACCTGCATATGGCGGCCAAGGACCGCAAGGCCGACCTGGCGCTGTTCGCCGACAATGTCGAGCTTTGCGACATCACCGAGAGCCTGGTGTTCTCCGACCCCTATTTCGACGCCAAGATGAACCGGCACACCAGCCCGCAACTGGACGGCATCGTCGCCGAATTGCGCGCCGACCGCGACCTCAAGGTCGAGGCGCAGCGGCTGAAGCACATCTTTGCCGCCAATGCCGAAACGCTGCTGCATGGCGATTTGCATTCCGGCTCGATCATGGTCACCGACACCGAAACCCGGATGATCGATCCGGAGTTCGCCTTCTACGGCCCGATGGCCTTCGATGTCGGCATGCTGCTCGCCAATTTCTGGATGTCGTTCTTCTCGCAGCGCGGGCATGAGCAGGAAGGAAAGCGCGATGCCATGCGCGCCTATCTGCTCGGCGTGACGGTCGAGACCTGGTCAGTGTTCCGCGCCGAATTCTCGCATCTGTGGCGCACCGAACGCACCGGCATGCTCTATCAGAAGAGCCTGTTCGAGGCTCAGGGCGACAGGCTTGGCGCCGAGCAGGCGCTCGACCATGTGCTGCACCAGATCTGGACCGATCTGCTCGGCTTTGCCGGCATCGAGGTTCACCGGCGCATCCTCGGCCTTGCCCACAATGCCGATTTCGAGACCATTGCCGACGAGGATCTGCGCGCCAGTTGTGAAGCAAAGGCGCTGAAATTCGGTCGTCACATCGCCGTCAACCGGCGCCATATCCACAGCATCGACGAGGTCAACCAACTGGCCGCGCTGATCGAACAGGAGAGCAGCATTTGAACGTCGGCGACCGCCACTATCGCACCATCTGGCTGAGCGACGACGGGCGTTCGGTGGAGATCATCGACCAGCGCTGGCTGCCGCATGATTTCCGCATCGAGACGATCGGCACGGTTGCCGGCATCGCCACCGCGATCCGCGACATGTGGGTGCGCGGCGCGCCGCTGATCGGCGTCACCGCTGCCTATGGCGTCGCCATGCAGATGGCCGACGATGCGTCCGATGTAGCGCTCGACGCCGTCTGGGAGACGTTGCACGAGACGCGCCCGACCGCGATCAATCTGCGCTGGGCGCTGGATGAAATGCGGCGCTTTCTGCGCCCGCTGCCGGCAGAACAACGCGCCGAAGCCGCCTATCGGCGGGCCCGTGAGATCGCCGACGAGGATGTCGGGCTCAACCGCGCCATCGGCGAGAACGGCCTCGCCATCATCAAGGCGATCGCGGCGCGCAAGCAGAAGGGCGAGCCGGTCAACATCCTGACGCACTGCAATGCCGGCTGGCTGGCCACCGTCGACTACGGCACCGCCACCGCGCCGATCTATCTGGCGACAGAGGCCGGCATTCCGGTCCACGTCTATGTCGACGAGACGCGGCCGCGCAACCAGGGCGCCCAGTTGACCGCCTGGGAGATGGCGGGGCACGGTGTGCCGCATACGCTGATCGTCGACAATGCCGGCGGCCATCTGATGCAGCGCGGCGAGATCGACATGGTCATCGTCGGCACCGACCGCACGACTGCCAATGGGGATGTCTGCAACAAGATCGGCACCTACCTCAAGGCGCTCGCCGCCGCCGACAATGATGTGCCGTTCTATGTCGCACTGCCGTCGCCGACCATCGACTGGATGGTGCATGACGGGCTGACCGAAATCCCGATCGAGCAGCGCTCGGCCGATGAGGTCTCGCTGGTCTGGGGCAAGACCGCTGCCGGCGAGATTGCCCAGGTGCGCATTTCGCCGGAGACGACGCCCGCGGCAAACCCGGCTTTCGACGTGACGCCGGCGCGGCTGGTGACCGGCCTGATCACCGAACGCGGCGTCGCCAAGGCATCGCGCGAAGGCTTGAAGGCCATGTTTCCCGAGCGCGGGTAGGAGCCGGTCGTCGAACCCTCAATACAGCGGCTTGGCCATGTGCCGCGGCGTTGGCCACTCGGTGGTGGTGCCGGGCTGCACCGGCCGCTCGAGATAGGTCGACAGCACCACATAGCTGCGTGTCGAGGTGACGCCAGGCGTTTCGTAAAGGCGCGACAGCAATCCCTCGAGCGCCCTGGTGTCCTCGGTGCGGACCTTGAGCAGCATGCAGCTGTCACCGGCGACCGAATGGATCTCCTCAACTTCCGGATACTCCGAGACCGCCATCAGTTCCGGAGTCTTTCCCCAGCCTTTGGTATCAATATGCACGAAAGCCAGCAGCGGCTTTTTTACCGCCCGGGGATCGATGATCGCTGCGGTGTTGCGGATGGCGCCGCTGCGCCGAAGGCGTTTGACCCGCTCGTGCGCGGCAGGAGGCGACAAGCCCACGCGATCGCCCAGTTCGGCGTAGCTGATCGTGGCGTCGTCGACCAGGACGCCTAATATTCTTCGGTCTATCGCGTCGAGGTCGCGGGCCGCAGCCTTGTTCTGCGGAATACCATCTGTTTCTTCATCCATGACGACTTTCCCGATTGCAGCTGAATAAAATACGGCGATTATGACGATATGGCGAACGCAGATCAAGTTGCACCATTGGCGCCAAGCGCCCGAGCCCCTATCCCGGCGCTGGCTTACCTGCTGACCGGATGCATTGCGGTCATCGGCTCGAATTCGCTTGTGTTGGGTCCGATTGCACCTGCCGTGGCCTCGTCGTTCGGCACCAGTGTGCCGGCCGTGATGATTGCGGCGGCCGCGTTCGGCCTTGGCACCTCCGCAAGCGCGCTGTTCCTGGCCCGCTATATCGACCGGCTCGGCGCGCGCCGGATGCTGCAGGGCGCACTGTTGCTGCTGGCGATCGCGCTGGTCGCAAGTGCGATAGCGCCCACGGTGGTTATGCTGGTCGCGGCACAGTTGCTGGCGGGCATCGCTGCAGGCATAGCCATGCCGGCGATCTATGCCAGTGCGGCCGCCATCGCGCCGCCCGGCCGTGAAAGCGGCACGATCGGCGTCGTGCTGACCGGATGGACGCTCAGCATGGTGGCCGGTGTTTCGCTTTCGGCGGTGCTTGCCGATCTCGTACATTGGCGCGCCGTTTTCGCGGCGGTCGCGCTGCTGGCAATGCTGGCATTGGCCTGGCTCACACTGTCGTCGCTGAGCGACGTCAGGAAGAGCGGCCCGGCGCCGACGCCGCTGGACGCGCTCGGCATTCCCGGCATCGTGCCGCTGCTCATTGCCTGCGCCGCCTTCATGACCGCCTTCTACGGTGTCTATGGCTATCTCGGCGACCACCTTCACGTTGGACTTGGACAGCCGGTCAGCGCCAACGGCCTGGCGGCACTCGCCTATGGCATCGGCTTCGGCACGGCTGCTCTCCTCGATGGCGTCATCGACCGGCTTGGTGCGCGCCGAGTCATGCCATTCGCCTATCTTCTGGTCGCCGTCGTCTACGTCGCCATGGCCGCGACGAGCGGCAGTTTCGGGCTGACCTTGACCATGGTGGCGGTCTGGGGACTGGCCAATCATTTCGGGCTGAATGTCCTGGTGATGCGCCTGTCGGCACTTGATCCGTCGCGGCGCGGTACGATCATGGGCCTGAACAGCGCGGTGACCTATCTCGCCGTCTTTGTCGGCACAACCAGCTTCGGACCGCTTTACTCCAGCTTCGGCTTTGCCACTTGCGCAATGGTCGCGGCATTGCTGATGCTGGTTGCCGCTTCGGCGGCGGCTTGGCGCACGAGGTAGTCGACAGAACGTGACTGGCCTAACCTTCTCACGGTTGACAGCGGCACTCCTGCCCTTCCATAAAAAGCCGTTAAAGTTCTCAGGGCGGGGTGAAAGTCCCCACCGGCGGTAAGGGTCTCGGCCCAAGCCCGCGAGCGCTTTCCGGTAAAATCGGAAAGGTCAGCAGATCCGGTATGATTCCGGAGCCGACGGTTAGAGTCCGGATGGAAGAGAACGAAACGGAAAACGGACCGCTCACGCGAGCCGGAATTCGTATCGTGCGTCCTGATTCTGGTTCGAAACGGAAGGATGGACCCATGAATCAGCATTCCCATAAAGACTATGAAACTGTTCGCATCGCCGTCATTCGCGCGCGCTGGCATGCGGATATCGTCGACCAATGCGTGCAAGCCTTCGAGGCGGAGCTTTCCGCGCTTGGGGAGAAACGCTTCGCCGTCGATGTCTTCGATGTGCCGGGCGCCTATGAAATTCCGTTGCACGCCAAGACCCTGGCCCAAACCGGCCGCTATGCCGCGATCCTCGGCACCGCCTTTGTCGTCAATGGCGGCATCTACCGGCATGAGTTCGTCGCCAGCGCGGTGATCGACGGCATGATGAACGTGCAGTTGTCGACCGGCGTGCCGGTGCTGTCGGCGGTGCTCACCCCGCACAACTACCACGACAGCGCCGAGCACCACCGCTTCTTCTTCGAGCACTTCGCCGTCAAGGGCAAGGAAGCGGCCAACGCCTGCGTGCAACTCCTGGCGGCGCGGGAATTGATCGCGGCGTAAGGTCGCCAGATGTAGCACTAGATCGGAAGAGATCGATCACGAGCGGGGCGCATCATAATCGGGCGGATATTCATCTCCAGTGGCTTCGCCCCCCTCGCCAAGCCCGCTCTCCTCAAAGCGGTGAGGCCTTTTATTGGGGATTAATGGCCGCGCACGATGCGCTTCGCTACCCTGCCAACGACGCGGCCGAACAGAAAGAAAGCCATGATCGGAACGATATCTGTAGGGAGCAGAACGAGGCATATGAGTGCGGGGACATCTAAGCCGCCACCGATACCATGTTGTAGAAAACGGTCAGAATCTCGAAATACCAGAGCCACGAGAAGAACGAAAAATGCAGAAATCCAGCCCAGGATCGACGCGATGAGGCTCGCACGCGTGTCCCTTATAGGGAGGATTAGCCACGTCATAAATCCAACCGCCGCAACAAGGCAATAGAACGCAAGAAGGGCCTGCGGACCACCATAATCAAGTAGGGTCTTGTACATACTCGCAGACCTGTCCCGTCTAATAAACTCAAACATAGTGCCGCCGATCATAGGCATGATCTGCGGGGTAGGTAAATGCTGGAAGCCACGTGGGAGAAACCGAGACGCTCTATCCGACGATGTTGATGCGATCGTTTATCACAAGCCTAGCATTCCTGAGTGAGGGCATCGGCCTAACCGGGTGAAATTGCGCAGAGGTGCCACTTGATTTTGTGCGCCAAAACAGCCGGATTTCAGCCCTGCAACAAGAATTGCGATCGAGAAGACCTCTGAAGGTTGCGGTTGGGCTGAAATCCGGCCAGAAGCATCAAGGGCCGGCCGGCGAATGGCTGGCCCGCGACGTTGCGCTTGAAACCAGATACGGGAGACTATTGGGTGGCTCGCATAACACTGAGACAATTGCTCGACCACGCCGCCGAATACGGCTACGGCGTACCCGCCTTCAACATGAACAATATGGAACAGGGCCTCGCCATCATGGAGGCCGCCGAGGAGACCAAATCACCGGTCATCCTGCAGGCAAGCCGCGGGGCGCGGGCCTATGCCAATGACGTGGTGCTGGCCAAGCTGATCGATGCGCTGGTCGAAATCCATCCCGACATTCCGGTCTGCATGCATCTCGACCATGGCAACAACGAAGCCACCTGTGTCACCGCGATCCAGTACGGCTTCACCTCGGTCATGATGGACGGATCGCTGAAGGAAGACGGCAAGACGCCTGCCGACTACGCCTACAATTCCGGCATCACCAAACGCGTCGTCGACATGGCGCATTGGGGCGGCGTGTCCGTGGAAGGCGAGATCGGCGTGCTCGGTTCGCTGGAGAGCGGCGGCGGCGAGCAGGAAGACGGTCACGGCGTCGAAGGCGCGATCAGCCACGACCAGTTGCTGACCGATCCGGAACAGGCGGTGGAGTTCGCCAGGGATACCCATGTCGATGCGCTGGCGGTTGCCATGGGCACCAGCCATGGCGCCTACAAATTCTCGCGCAAGCCTGACGGCGCGGTGCTGGCCATGAACGTCATCGAGGAAATCCACCGCCGCCTGCCCAACATGCATCTGGTCATGCACGGTTCGTCCTCGGTGCCGGAGGACCTGCAGGAGATCATCAACAAATATGGCGGCCAGATGAAGCCAACCTGGGGCGTGCCGGTCGAGGAGATCCAGCGCGGCATCAAGCATGGCGTGCGCAAGATCAACATCGACACCGACAACCGCATGGCGCTGACCGGCGCGATCCGCAAGGTGCTGACCGAGAACCCGAGCGAGTTCGACCCGCGCAAATATCTGACACCGGCAATGGCGGCCATGCGCAAGCTCTGCAAGGAGCGCTTCGAACAGTTCGGCACCGCCGGCAACGCGCAGAAGATCAAGCCGCTGCCGGTCGCGGAGATGGCCAAGCGGTATAAGTCAGGCAGTCTCGACCCGAAGTTTGGCTGAGCTCCAGCGATCTCTCCCAGAGCTGCCATGAGCATCCTGGCAGCTCTTGACCAGCTGTTTCACTCCGGCGCTTCGGCTTCGGCACGAACAAGCTTGATGTCGGCGCCGGCCGCCCATGTGCCGATATCCTCGCGTCGCAATGCCGCCGCCATCATGTCTGGAAACAGATCCGGCGTGCAGGCAAAGACCGGAATGCCGAGCGCGGCTACCGAGCCCGCCATCTTCGGATCATAACCAGGCCTGCCCTGGTCTGTCAGCGCCAGAAGCACCACGAGGTTGACGCCGGAGCGAACGAGTGCTGCAAGCCGCTGCAGCAATTCCTGAGCGTTGCCGCCTTCATAAAGATCGGTGATCAGCACCATATGCGACTTGGTCGGCCGTTCGATGCGGTCCGCGCAATAGGCGACGGCCTGGTTGATATCGGTGCCGCCGCCAAGCTGCACGCCGAACAGGACTTCGACAGGATCGCTAAGCTCCTCGGTCAGGTCGACGATGGCGGTGTCGAAACAGACAAGCTTGGTGCGCACCACCGGCAGCGAGGCCATCACCGCGGCGAATATCGAAGCATAGATCACCGAGCTTGCCATCGAACCCGACTGGTCGACGCACAGCACGACCTCATCCAGGTCGACCAGCCTTCGCTGTTTGCGCATGAAGCCGACCAGCTTCTCCGGCACGATGGTTTTGTGCTCGGGCTGGTAATGGCGAAGGTTGGCCGAGATCGTACGCGGCCAGTCGATATCGCGCTGGCGTGGGCGGTTGGTGCGTTGTGACCGGTCGACCGCGCCGCGTATCGCCTCGGTCGTCTTCTGCTCCAGCCGCTGCATCAACTTGGCGACGATATCGGCGATGATCGTACGTGCAATGTCCTTGGTCTTGGCCGGCATGACCGAGCGCAGCGAAATCAGGTCGGCGACGAGATTGACGTCCGCCTCGATCGCCTTGAGGAACTCCGGCTCCATCAGCATCTGCTTCAGGTTGAGCCGCTCGAAGGCATCCTTCTGGACGATCTGCACGACCTGCGCGGGAAAGAACGACCTGATGTCGCCCATCCATTGCGCCACCCGGGGCGCCGAGCGACCGAGCCCGCCGCGCCGCTTGCGCGGATCGGCAGCGGCGTCGCCTGCACCATCGCCATAGAGTGCATCGAGTGCCGCCGAGAGCCGCTTGTCATTGTCGGAAAGCGCTGACGAGGCCTCGTCACCGGCGCCGATCGCCAGACGCCAGCGGCGCTCGCGTCCGTCGCCGGCCGGCTCGGTTTCGCTGGTCTTGGCTTCGTCATCCATTGCCGGTCTCGCTCATCAGTAGGGGGCCAAGCCGTTCTAGGTGGCGGCGCCAGGCTTCACCGCCATCCGGCGTCGGCGTCAGCCCCGCCGGCAAGCGCCTGGCGCGGCCGAGGACCGCTTCGATCAACCGCCGCCGCTCCATCGAGTCCAGATGCGAAAAGACCCGGCGCAGCAGCGGCAGATGCGCGATGAAGGCCTCTTCATCGAGGGAATTGAGCCAGGTGTCGACCGCGCCGCGCAGGCTCTCGTCATAGATCAAGCGCTGACCGGCGGTGCTGAAGAAGCCCTCGAAGAACCCTGCCGCCTCTGTGACCGGCGTACCCGGCGACAGGCGCCGTGCGATCAGGGCCGCCGCGGCTTCAGCGGACAAGTGGCCAGCCTCGTAAAGCAGATGCGCGGCACAGCCTGCCACCAGCGCTGTCGATCGCGATCCATCGAGCACCGCAGCCAGTCCATGGCGCCAGGCGTCCAGCACGTCCTGTCCAGGCGCGACCAACCTGATCGCCTCGTCGGCCTTGCGCATGGCGCCGACCAGCGTCGTGGAGGCCTGGGCGTCGAGGTCGCGGGCGGCGTAGGGGAGCGCGATGCCGCCTTCGATGATCAGCCGCTCCAGCAGGCCCGACAGGCGGGCCGTTTGCGTCTTGCGCGCCTCGCCATAGCGGATGATGTCGGCGAGCGGCGGCACCGATGCCAGGATTTCCAGGCATTCGCTGCTGCGCGCCGCCCGTTCCTCCAATGTCGCGAGACCGGCGGTCGACGCTTCCGACAGGTCTGCCGTGATGGCGCCCTGAACCAATCCCGCCAGCGTGTCGAGAGATGTCGCCGCGCGGATCATCTGGATCAGCCGGCCATTGGCGGCCTTTTCGATGGTCGGCCCGTAGACGAGGTTCTCAACCAGGCGAACGGCATATTCCGGCTCCCAGGCGAGCGCCCAGCGCTCGCGAAACGTTCCGCGGCTGCGACCGCTGTCGGTCAGTTTGCCCCACTGCACGCCAAGCACGTTCAGACGGTGCAGCAAGGTCGACCTGAACAGCCCGCTTTCGCTGCGCAGATCAACCGACAGTTCGCGCTCCAGCGCCTCGGGCTTCAGCCGCGCTGCTTTCTGGTTGCGTTGCAGATCCTCGATCAACGGCGCCAGCGGGGTGTCGGGCGGAATTTCACCGACATCTAGCGCCCACAACAGCGCTTCGCCGTTGAACAGGGCGGCGATCGCGGCATCGCGCAATTCCTCGAAGCCGGGCTTTGGCCGCTCGCGGATCACAGCCAGCGTGCGGGCCAGCCGTTCGGCCTCGATCAGCGAGGCGGTCGAGATCAGGTGCCCCTTCGCTCTCAGGACTATGGCGATGCGCGCGAGCCACAAGACCGAGGCGTCGCCTTGCCCACGCGTCTGCCACAGATGCTTGCACCAGCCGGGGGCGACGACGCCGGCGCCATAGCCGAAGCCCAGCGCCAGACGCGGCCCTGTCCATGGCGCCCAGGTCATCATGCTTTTGCGCCGGGCGAGCCCCTTAAGCAGCGCCTGGTCCTCTTTCTGCGGTCGCGTCGCCTGTAGTGCCGGCACGTGGAAAGCACCGCAGACGACAGCGATCGGCCCCTCGAATTCCTTGCGCGCGGCAGCGATTTCAAGTCGCATATGCGCTTCGCGCTTTGCCTCGAATTCGGCAAGCGGACCTTCACCTTCGCGCAAGGTCGTCATCGCGTCGGCTATTGCCGCGAAGATGGGACCGGGCTCAGGGTTCTGCTCGATGATATCGGCCCACCAGCTCTCGCCATCCTCATAGCCGGCGGCTTGTGCCAGCGTGCCGATCGGGTCCCGCAAATGCGGCGCCAAGTCAGCCTCGACGTTGGCTTCAGTTCCATCGGTATCGGCCTCCTCGACGATCTCAACCGGCGCAGCCCGCGCTGATGACGGCAGGTCGATGAACCGCACCGTCGCGTTGTTGGCGACGGCCCACAGGGTCGCCTGGTATTCCGGCGAAAACTCGGCGAACGGCCAGAAACTCGTCGAGGCCGGATCGTCCTCCGGATAGCAGAGCAGCGCTACCGGCGGTTGCATTTGCGGGCTGGCGAGCAACGGCAACAGCGCCGAAGCGTCAGCCGGCCCTTCGATCAGTACGGCGACCGGTTTCAAGTCCCGCAACGCCTGCACCAGGCTCTCGGCGGAGCCCGGCCCGTGATGGCGTATGCCGAAATAGGAAACGTCGCCTGATGCCATGGCTTCAGATCGCTGCGTTCAAGGCCGCGTAGTAGCCGGCATAGTCGGGCCGCTTCTTGAGCACGGTCTCCAGATATTCCTCCAGCACCAGCTTGTCCTGCACCGGATCCTTTATGATCGCGCCGACGAGACTGGCAGCCAGGCCTTCGGCACCGAGCTTGCCGCTGTCGAACCAGGCCGCCTGGCTGAGGCCGCCGACCATGGTGGCGATCGCTTCGGCCGTGGACAACGAGCCGGACGGGGTCTTCAACGTCACCTTGCCATCAGCTGTCGCACCGGAGCGCAACTCGCGAAAGATGGTCAGCACGCGAGCGATCTCCTCGCCGACATTCTTCGGCACCGGCAGGTCGAGACCGCCGGCCATCTCGCCGACGCGCTTGGAGACGATCGCCACCTCCTCCGCCATGTCTTCGGGCAAGGGCAGCACGACGACGTTGAAGCGGCGTTTCAGCGCCGAGGACAATTCGTTGACGCCCTTGTCGCGGTTGTTGGCGGTGGCGATGATGTTGAAACCGCGCTGGGCATAGATCGACGTGTTGAGTTCAGGGATCGGCATCATCTTTTCGGACAGCACGGTGATCAGCGTGTCCTGCACGTCCGAGCCCATGCGCGTCAGCTCTTCGAGACGGCAGAGCTTGCCATCCCGCATGGCGCGGTAGAGCGGCGTCGGCACCAGCGCGTCCTGGCTGGGGCCCTTGGCCAGAAGCTGCGCGTAGTTCCAGCCATAGCGGATCTGGTTCTCGTCGGTGCCGGCCGTGCACTGCACGATCAGCGTCGAATCGCCCATGATGGCGGCGGCGAGATGTTCCGACACCCAGGATTTCGCCGTGCCCGGCACGCCGAGCAGCAACAGCGCGCGATCGGTGGCGAGCGTCGCCACGGCGGTCTCCATCAGCCGGCGGCGGCCGACGTATTTGGGCGTTATCGATGTCCCGTCGTCGGCTTTTCCGCCGAGCAGGTAAGTCAGGACCGCCTTTGGCGACAGGCTCCATCCGGCAGGTCGTTGCTGGTCGTCGTTGCGTGCGAGCGCCTGCAACTCGGCGGCATAGGCCTGCTCGACCGGAAGACGGATGGCTGCGTTCATTTGCTGTTCTCCGGATTGATCATGTGTCGGTTCAAGGCGCGGCCATCGAGGCGTTGAGGCGCAGAAGACCGAGCGAAGGCGCCGCCGGAGCCATACCGGCCGCGACAACATCCCCAATCAGTTTTTCCGCTGTCGCCGCCGTGGCGAGAAAGCCCAGCGTTTCCAGAAGCTGGTCGACGCCGCGCTTCACAGCGTCATCGTTTCCCGCGACAGCGGCGCGCAGCGCCGGCAGCGTCTTGCCGTTTGTCAGGTCGGCCCAGTCCAACCAGCTTGCTTCGATGCCCTCGGCCAGGCTGAGCGCGCCAAGATGTTGCGTGTCCTTCAGGATCAGCCTTATCAGGACACGCTGCCGCCGGCTGTCCAGGCGCGGCATCAAATGGAGGACGAAAAGCGCCGGCTTGCCGCCTTCGGCGACAAGGGTATCCGCCATGTGCGTCACCGCGGCTTCGCTGCCCGATGCAGCGACCATTCGAGCGACAAGGATATCGGCGTTGTTGTCGGCGCCGAATTGCCACGCCCCGATAAAATCGGATTCGGTGACGCCGAAGCGCGCGGCAAGATCGACCAGGTTACAGGTCTCGAACAGTTCGGCGCGACGTCTTTCCTGCGCCGGCGATTTGAGTTTTGCCGGCGTGTAGGTGGTGCGGCGGCGGATGAAGCCGGATTGGCCTTCCGCGATGAAGGCTGCGAGTTCGGTTCCCGGATCTTCCGGCCCACCAACGCCTGGAGAGTCGTGCTCCCCCAATCTTGCCAGCAACCGGCCAGCGAGGTCGCGCAGCTTGCCGGAACGATCAGCGGTGAGGCGCTTCAGGAACGGCACGTCATCGGACCCAAGGCCGAAGCGCAGCAGGTCGACGAGTGCAATCCTGATCTCCGCCGGCTCGCCGGATGCCTTGGTCTCGATCAGTTGCCGAGCCGAAGCCGGCGCGATGCGGCGCATATCGGCGAGGGCGGCGCGGCGTGCGGCGGGATAGAATTCATCCCAGTTTTCCGCCGTCAGATGCTCCGGGCTTGCAGGTTTTTCACCGTCCGCACCTGCCTGCCAGTCGACCCACGGCGCATAAACGTCGGGACTTTCCTGATACGACGCGGCGGGCATCCAATCCATTGGATGCAGCACGAAGCCGCGGCTGGCAACGAGCGCTGCCACGCGTGTCTTGTATCTTGCGTCGGCCGCATGCTTCAGCGCGGCTCGCAAAGACGGCCGCAGCTTCTCCGGCAGCATGGGCAAGGCAAGTTCAGGCAGCGGTGGGCGGCGTTTCAGTGTCTGCGGCGCGGCCGGCCGCAAGGCAATGTCGAGAGCTTGTGCGGCGATTGCCAACAGGCGACGCTCGCGTTCGTCGGGGCTTGCGCTGCCGGCAATCTCCTTCCATGCGGCCGGAGCCAGATCGAAGCCGGTGCCGCCGGTGATCCAGCAGTCGCGCATGGTCGCCAGGCTTGTCTGTTCGATCTCGTTCACGACAGATCAAGCCTCCCGAACCCGCTTTGCGCCGCCAGAAGGTCCAGCCGGCTGCCATTCCAAAGTGCGGCCGTTGCTTTGAGGTCCAGCCCAAGCAGCGTTGGATTGACCGTGTCGACGATCGGCAAGGCGATACCGTGCGACTCGCCGGCGGCTTGCCACCAGGAGGCGCCCCGGTCGTCCAGCAGAATCGCGCCGGGCGGCAGCATGACAGGACAGTCGGTGAGCCAGGGGGCTGTGTCCTGGTGAGCGGCATGGGCCGCGAGCGGATCCGCAGCGCCAACGGTAAAGTCGGGCCACTCACCGGACGAGACGTCGCCCTTGCGATCGGCCACCAGTGCCCGCAGCGGCTGACGTGCCGGATAGAAGACCAGACGGGCGTCGAACCGGTCGCCCGGTGTGAAGGCGTTCGACCGGCGACCGGCCGAGGCCGGAAAATAGTCGAGCAGGAGAGCAAATTGCGGGCGAGCGCTGTTCAGGTCAAGCAGCCAGGTCGAATGGCTGACGAGACCGTCACGGCGGGACTCGATCTTCTCGCCAAGCACCTCCCAGACGCTTTCAACCTGTGTCGCATCCGGATTGGCCAGAACCTGTTCGCGGCTTTCGGAGGTGGATACGAGCCGCCTCAGCTCAGGATCGTCCGGGATCGATCGCCAGGCCTTGGCCAGCAGCACAAGCTTGCCGAGTTCGCGAATCGCGGCGTCCGGGCGCTCCTCGCTGCGCAGCCCCATCAGCCGTGACGGAATCTCGTCGATGCGGCCGGCAAGCGCTGTCGCCTTCATGTCGACCAGCCGTGCGGCAATACGGCGGCAACGATCGCTGCTGTTGTCGACAAAGGCGGCAAGACCAAGCCGCAGCTGATCGGCGATCCATTGGTCCAGCTCATCCAGCGCTGCCGACACCGCGGATTGCGTATCCAGCGTCCGCTTGCGCTGCGCGGCCTCGCGGCGCTGGACCGCGGCTGCGTCCTCGATATCTGCGCTTTCGTCGTCGCGGGAGGCCTCGCCGATGCTCTTGCCTCCCGCACCGGATGCTGGCGCCGCCGGCTGCGGCGAGGCCTTCCTGCGGCGGCCGAGCCAATCATTCACCCATTCCGGGGTCGAGCCTGCGGCGACAAAGCTGGCAGGCGCGGCAGCGGCGATCCACATCAGCGCCAAAGTGTGCTTGCAGGGAAATTTTCGCGACGGGCAGCTGCATTTGTAGCCATGGTCGCCAGTGTCGACGACCACGCGGTAGGGATTGGAGCCGGAACCCTGGCATTCCCCCCAGATGAGAGCCAGCTGTTCGTTCTTTTCAAGCCGTGGCCAGTTCGATTGCTTGGTCAACTTGGAAGCGGCGCTCAACGACGCCTGGTCGGGCGCAAGCGCCTCGATGGTTTTCAAGTCGAATTCCAAGCCGCCTCCCCGTCGCTCGAACGAATTCCGGTTGCCAGTATAGATGGCCTGATGTGACGGATTCTTGTAGCAACAGAGGGATAGGGATAGAGATCGATCCACAAGACCGCAAGTGCTCAACGCGCGTTGCGCAAGAACTCTATCACCATCGCCGCCGTCCAGGTGAAGCGGCCGCCGCCGAGCGGGTCGCCGGTGAGCGGGTCGTAATATTCGGCAAAGCCGCTTTCCCGGATCAGATCCAGGCTGGATTGCGTGATGCGCTGTGCCGCGTCGTTGTGGCCGGCCGCGGCAAGGCCGTCTGATATCATGTAGTTGACCACCAGCCAGACCGGGCCGCGCCAGTAGCGCTTGGCGTCGAAACGTGGATCGCCGGGATCATGCGACGGCACGACATAGCGCGCCTTGGCGGCTAGGCGTTCGACGGTGGCGGCCAGCGCAGCGATGCGAGCCTCCGGTATCGCCGCGAAGGCCGGCAGGATGCCGCCGACGGAGGCGCTGTCGATCAGTCTGCCGGTGACGCGGTCGAGGCAGAGATACTGGCCGTGCGCATCGCTCCACAGCCGCTCCATCGCCACCAGGCCCTTTTCAGCGCGGGCACGATTGGCGCTGGCAATCCCGGTTTCGCCCAGCGCCTCCGCAAGATCGGCAAGATCGGTTGAGGCGCGGATCAGGATGGCGTTGAAGCCGGGATCGACGACCTGGAAGGGCGAGGCGTCATGCAGCCTGGCATTGTCCCAGCCAAGCCCGCGAAAAAGCTGCAGCAGCCAGATGTAGCGGTCATACTGCCCTTGTGTCGGACGGTGCGCAGGGTCGGCATGCAGGATGTCGCGGCGCGTGTAGGGCTCGACGCCTTCGGTCGGTACGCGCTCGAAGGCATCGTCCCAGTCGATGGAATTGTCGCGCCCGGACTCCCAGGGATGGATGATGGCGACCAGCCCCTCGCCTCTGGGGTCGCGGTTTTCGTAGAACCAGCGGTGCCAGGCGTCGATCTTCGGCAGCAGCGCGCGGGCCCGCTCCGCAGCCAGTTTCTTGTCCTTGGCCCGGTCGAACAGACGCCGTATGGCAAAGCCTGCAACGGCCGGCTGGGTGATGCCGGAGGTGGCCGTCGGGCGGCCGGTGCGCCAGACTTCCGGCCCGGGAAAATAGCCGTCGCTCCAGACGTGGAAGACGATGTGCGGCACCATGCCGTCCGGCCATTGATGCGCGAACAATGTCTCGATCTCGGTCCAGGCGCGGGCTTTGTCATAGTGGGCAAGACCGATCGCGGTGAGACAGGAATCCCAGTTCCACTGGAACGGATAAAGGCCCTTTGTCGGGATGGTGTAGGCGCCCTGGTCGTTTTCTCTCAGCACCTCGACGGCGCGGGCGATGATGTCGCTGGTGGCAGAAGCAGTCATGGAAGTTCAAAGCTTTCGGCATCAAAGGGCATTGGTGGTTTCGGGATCGAACCAGCGGATGCGGTCGGGTTTGGGCGCAAGGCGCAGATGATCACCGACCTGGACGCCGGCATTCGAGTCTAGGATGGCGCGGAACAGGCCGCCCTCGACATCGCAGGTGACCAGCGTATGCGGTCCGAGCGGCTCGATGACGCGGACAGTGGCGTGCAGACCCGCGTCGCCGGCGTCGACGTCTTCGGGACGGATGGCGAACTCTATTCTCTCCCTGTCCGATTTGGGGCCGGGCAGCGTCAGTCCGGCAACGGTCCAGCTGCCATTCGCGGCCTTGGTCGCCGGGATAAAATTCATCGGCGGATTGCCGATGAAGGAGCCGACGAAACGCGCGGCCGGATTGCGGTAGACCTCGACCGGCGACGCGGCCTGGACGATGCGGCCCTGATGCATGACGGCGATGCGGTCGGCGAGGCTCATCGCCTCGACCTGGTCGTGGGTGACATAGATGGTGGTGGTCTTCGAGGCGGCGAGCACACCCTTGAGCTCGGCACGCATCTCCAGCCGCAACAGCGCATCGAGGTTCGACAGCGGTTCGTCCATCAGGATGACGTCGGGCTCCATGGCGAGCGCCCGGGCGACGGCGACACGCTGGCGCTGGCCGCCGGACAGCTGGCCCGAATAGCGTTTCAGCAGTTGCTCGATGTGCATCAGCTCGGCGGTGCGGGTGACACGACGCTCGACATCGGCCTGCGGCAATTTCTTCATGCGCAGGCCGAAGGCGATGTTCTCGAACACGGTCAGATGCGGAAAAACGGCGTAGTTCTGGAACACCATGGCGATGCCGCGGTCGCGTGGCGGCAGATGATCGATGCGACGGCCGCCGATCCAGACCTCGCCCTGGCTTGGTGTTTCCAGCCCGGCGACGATGCGCAGCAGGGTGGTCTTGCCGCAGCCAGAGGCGCCGAGCAGCACCATGAATTCCTGGTCTGATATGGTGAGGTCGACCTGATGCAGGGCGGTGAAGCCGCCGAAGCGTTTTGCCACCCCCTTGATCGCGATTTCAGCCATGTGCGGTCTCCGTGCCCTGCGTCATCGGTTGGCGATCCCCCACATGGCAAACAGGTATTTTCGAACGGCGAAGATGAAGACCAGCGCCGGCACGACCAGTGCCGCACCGCCAGCGAATTTGAGATAGAGCGGCGATTCACCGAGGCTCTGCAGCAGGAAGGCGGTCAGCGTGCGGTTCTCGATGGTGAGCACGGCGGCGGCAAACACCTCGTTCCAGGAGATGGTGAAGGCAAATACCGCCGAGGCCGCGATGCCCGGCAGCGCCAGCGGAAGGATGACCTTGCGAAAGGCCTGCCATCGTGTGCAGCCGAGCGTCCAGGCTGCCTCCTCGAGTTCGACGGGAATGCCCGAGAAGAGCGAGAAAGTGACCAGCACGGCGAAGGGCAGCGCCAGCGTGGTGTGGACCAGCGCCAGCCCGATGGCGGTGTCGTCGAGGCCGGTGCGGATGAACATGACCGCCAGCGGCAATGCCAGCAGCGGCAACGGGAAGGCGCGCGTCATCAGCACCAGGAAGCGGAAGGTTTCCTTGCCGAGAAAGTCGAAGCGCGACAGCGCGTAGCCGGCCGGAGCGCCGAAGCCGATGGACAGGATCATCGTCAGGGTGGCGACGAGGACCGAGTTCCATAGCGCCCTGGCGACACCGGCGAAATTGATGAAGAAGGACAGGCTGCCGGGATCAAAGGACGGAAAGAAACGCTTGGGGAAGGCCGTGACCTCATCCGGCGACGACAGCGCGTTGACGATCAACAGGTAGATCGGCAGCAGCACCCAGACGCAGAGCAGGATGGCAGTGGCTATCAGCAGCCAGTCGCCAGCCTTGCGCGCATCGGCGGTCGCCGTGGCCGGTACTTCGGCGATGGCGCTCATATCCGCGCCTCCTTTGGCACCCGCAGCACCCTGAGGAAAAACAGCGTGAAGGCGATCGAGATGGCGAGGATGAGCAGCGCCGAAGCGGCGGCAACATTGCGGTCCTGCAGCGTGAATTGCCAATTGTAGGTCTCGCCCATCAGCACCGGCAGATTTGTACCACCAAGCGCTGCGACGACGGCAAAGACCTCGAAGGCGAGGATGACGCGCAGGATGATCGCCGTCTGCAGGCTGGGGCGCAGCAATGGCAGCGTGATGCGCACAAAGCGCTGCCATGGGTTGGCGCCAAACACCTCCGCTGCCTCGTAGTATTCCTTGGGGATCAGGCCCATGCCGGCGACGAGGATGACCATCATGATCGCCGTGGCCCGCCAGATCTCGGCCAGCGCCACGGCGATGAAGATGGTCAGCTTGCTCTGGTAGCCGAGGAACATGATCGGCCTGTCGACAACGCCCAGGCTGGAAAGCAGCGTGTTGAGGAAGCCCGACTGGTCGAAGATGGCGAGCCAGATCAGCCCGGCGGCGAGATCGGAAATGCCGAGCGGAATGGCGAAGACATAGAGCGCCGCGCTGCGTCCGGTCTCCAGCCGCGCCACCACGCTCGCCATCAGCAACGCCATGGCGAGCTGGATCGGCACGACGATGACCGCAAGCAGCAGCGTGTTGCGGACCGTGACCGGGAATTTCCAGCTGCCGGCCATGGTGCGGAAATTGTCGAGGGTGAAGGCACCGTCGCGGGTGACCGCCTCGAAGGCGACCAGCGCGAACGGGTAGAGGAAGAAGATGCAGAGGAACACAGTCGCCGGCATCAGCAGCAGATATGGCAGAGCCTTGCCGGGCATGGTGGTGTCCTTTGCGGTCAAGTGCTGCGGTCTGGGCGCCCCGCTTGGCACCAACGACCGGCGCCCCCACGGGGGGAGTTTGTAGACGGGGGCAGCGCCAGTGGATGGCTTGTCAGGTGCCCAGCATGGCGCCTTGGCCTGGTCGATCAGGCCCTTGAGCACCGTGGCCTCTTCGCCAAGCACGCCATGCACATCCTCACCGCCGAGCACGATGCGCTCGAAACTGTCGGTGTAGACCTGATTGAATTTGCCGCCGAGATCGCCGAGCCCCATCGGCAGCAGAGCCGGCAGCGCATCGGGCGCACCGGTCATGGTGGCGATCGCCGGGCCGAAGGCCTTGACCGAGGCCGGCATGTCGTCGGGCAGCTTGACGTCGACGACCGGGAAGAAATTGGTCGCCTTGAGCGTCGCGATCTGGGTCTCCGGCTTCAGCATGTACGCGACCAGTGCCTTGGCCTTGTCGATGTCGGGCGAGGTCTTCGGAATGGCGACGCCGGCCACGACAGGCATGAAGCCGCGACCAGCCGGGCCGGCCGGCGCCGGGAAGGCAACGAACTCATCCGGTTTCTTGTTGAAGGCATCGGCAAGCCGCGCGACATGGTCGAACGCCACCCAGACTTCACCTGAAAGCAACGGCTCCTGCATGAAGGCGTAGTTGGTCGAGTTCGGGTTGGTGTACTGCCAGAGTTCTTTGAACTTGTTCCATGCCGTCTCGGCTTCCGGCGAACGGAATTTGGTCACCATCGAGCCGGTGTACGACGGATAGAGGAAACCCTCGAAGAAGCGGTGCTTGAGCCCCTTGGGACCGGCGGGAAAGCCGAATTTCGGCAAGCCGGTTTTCTCAGCGATGTTCTTCGACCATTCGATTAGCTGGTCGTAGGTGATGGTGTTGAGATCGACGCCTGCCGGCAGATATTGCAGGGCCTGCTTGTTGGCCGCCATCAAATAAGTGGCCTGCATCCAAGGCAGGTATTTCTGCTCGCCGGTGCCGAGCATGCCAAGCTTCTTGTAGGCCTCGTTGAGCTTGACGCCGCCGACATCGACGGCGGACAGATCGACAAGGTTCGCGCCGACAGTCGAGAAATCGCCGTGCAGGCCACCCAGCAGGCCGATGGTGCCGGTGCCGGCCTGCAGTTCAGCCTGAAGGCGGGTGAGCCAGGGGCCATCCTCGGCGACCTGATAGTCGACCGGGCCGTCAAAACCTTTCAGCACCTCGCCGCGCATCTTCTGGGTTTCCTCGACCGGGCGCGCCTGTGTCGACCAGAACAAAACCTGCTGGGCCTGCACGGCCCCTGAGGCAAGCGACAATGCCAGCGCGGCACCTGCCAGTGTCTTCAAGGCTTTCATCATGGTCTTCCTCCCTGGATTAAGCGCCGTCATTGCGGCGTCAGCTTCTTGTCTGCGGCGCGGGTCCATGGCTTGCGCGCGCAACCAGCGTCGGCCGGATCAGCCGCGTCAGCGGTTCGGCAGGCTTCTCGGCGATCACGGTGAGCAGCATGTCGGCAATCTCGCGCGCGCATTGGCGGATCGAGGCATCGAACGTGGTCAGGCCCGGCGGCGCGTAGGCCGACGCGGCAATGTTGTCGAAACCGATGACGGAGAGGTCGCGCGGTACGCTGAGGCCCGCGCGGGCGGCCTCCTCCATCACGGTCAGCGCCAGTTCGTCGAACAGCCCGACGATGGCCGTCGGCCTGTCAGGCCCTTGCAGCATGCGGTTGACGGCCTGGATGCGGACTTCCTGATCGAAGCGCGGTGCCGTCACCACATCGAGCCGCACCGACGGGTCGCCCCGACGGGCGATGGCCGCGGCAAGGCCGTCTTGCCTGAGATGCCGGAAAGTCATCGGCTCGGAAATCGTCACCAGCCCGAAATGGCGGTGGCCGAGATCGTAGAGCATGTCGAAAGCCTCGCCGAAGGCATGGGCGCCGTCGGTATCAAGCCAGTTGTAGCCGAAGTCGCTATCGAGCAGCCGGCCATGGGCAACGAACGGAAAGCCACGCTCGCGCAGATAGGCGAGGCGCTCGTCGACCTCGGCGATACGCGTGACGACAACGCCATCGGCACGTCCGGATTCGACAACATGGCGCAGCACCGACAGTTCCGAATGGCCGAAGGCCGCAGTGGCCAGGATCAGGTCGGCGCCGTGCGACACCAGCCCTTCGCCGAGCCCGGTGACGAATTCGCCAAGGAAAGAATCGACAAGGTTCGGCCCGCGGATCGGGAGCACGAGGCCGACGAAACCACTGCGGCCGGAGACAAGCGTGCGCGCCGCGGTGTTGGGCACGTAGCCCGCCTGACGCGCCGCTTGCGCGACACGTTCACGCGTCTTCAGCGCGATCTGTTCATGGCCGGCAAGCGCCCGCGACACCGTCGTGATCGACAGGTCAAGGCCTGCGGCAAGCTCCTTGAGCGTGATGACGCGGGTCGTCATCATTCCTCCCTCGAACGAGTTTGAAACGTTTGTAATTGTCTTTCGCAAAATTGCAAACGTTTTAAATTTCTAGCTCGTGGATTGATCCGAGGCTAGCCTGCCTTCCACCCTGCGGCGCAGTTTCGGTCAAGTTGCAATCGAGATGAAGCTTGGCAGCGGTCACCATGCGGCGAGCCCAAGCCTCCGTGCGGTGCTACTATCGCTCCGCACTCCGAGCGGCGGATCCTACTGAAGCGTTCGCGCCGGCGGCTGGCCGGCATGGTCCCGGGCGATGCCGGCATAGCCATCCTCTGCTCCAGACGCACGGTCGAGGCCTGTCGCCACCACCGAGACCCTGAAGCGGCCTTCCATGCTCTTGTCGAAGATCGCGCCGACGATGATGTCGGCGTCCTCGTAAACCTCTTCGCGGATACGAGTGGCGGCCTCGTCGACCTCGAACAGGGTCATGTCCCTGCCGCCCGATATCGAGACCAGCACGCCCTTGGCGCCCTTCATCGACACTTCGTCGAGCAGGGGGTTGGCGATCGCGGCTTCTGCCGCCTTCATCGCCCGGCCCTCACCGGAGGCCTCGCCGGTGCCCATCATGGCGCGGCCCATGTCGCGCATCACCGATTTGACATCGGCGAAGTCGAGATTGATCAGGCCTTCCTTGACGATGAGATCGGTGATGCAGCTGACGCCGGCATAGAGCACCCGGTCGGCGATGACGAACGCATCGGCGAAGGTGGTCTTGGCATCGGCGATCCTGAACAGATTCTGATTCGGGATGACGA
This sequence comes from Mesorhizobium sp. M0293, assembly GCF_040321735.1. NCBI lineage: Bacteria > Pseudomonadati > Pseudomonadota > Alphaproteobacteria > Hyphomicrobiales > Phyllobacteriaceae > Mesorhizobium > Mesorhizobium sp. M0293. Next base: position 64,322 of record NZ_JAMYSA010000010.1, on the reverse strand, counting down.
TGACCGTGTCGGCGCTCTCGCGCAGCCGCTCGATGCCCTCTTCGGCCATCTGCATGCGGCGCCGGCCTTCGAAGGTGAACGGCTTGGTAACGACACCCACCGTCAGGATGCCGGCCTTGCGCGCCGCCTGGGCGATGATGGGAGCAGCACCGGTTCCGGTGCCGCCGCCCATTCCGGCGGTGACGAAGCACATATGCGTGCCGGCCAGATGATCCATGATCTCGTCGAGCGATTCCTCGGCTGCGGCCCGGCCGATCTCGGGAAGCGATCCGGCGCCCAATCCCTCGGTGACATGAGAGCCAAGCTGGATCAGCCGCGTTGCCTTCGACATGGTCAACGCCTGGGCGTCGGTGTTGGCGGCGATGAATTCCGTGCCCTGAAGCTGCTCCGCGATCATGTTGTTGACGGCATTGCCGCCGCCGCCGCCAATGCCGATGACGGTGATCTTGGGTCTCATCTCGGAGATTTCGGGCTTCTTGAACTCGGCCATGCCTGTTTCTCCTTCGCCAATTGCGCGCGCTTCACGACCCACCGTCGGACTGCCTTGGGAACATTGCAATCGAGCGGCATAACGCGAATCAGTCCGTTCGCATGGGTACCCCAAAAAGCCAGAGAGCGGCCAGAGGTGCAAGTGCGCGCAAGGTCAAGATTTGTGATGACGGTTTTGCACAGCGGAATCGTGGAGGCTTTCGAGAGCCGGCGCGATACGCCATACCGAATCCGATGCGGTTGCGATAGCCGCCGGAAGAACCGCGACCGTGTCTGGAAAAGTTTGCTGGCTGCAATGGCCGGCAGGGTGACGAGCTGGCTTGCCGCGTAACGATCGAAGCGTCCATCATGCGTCGATAAATCGCTGACTTGGCGTTCTCGCCGCGATCGGCCAGGCAGGATTATCCGCGGCTGTTGTCGTCAGGGTAGATTTCAGAACGAATGAAGTAGCGCCCCCGCCAATGGCCGACAAGACACAATTCGGGTTGACCGCCGTCGACACCGTTCCCCTGCATGAGAAAGTCTATCTGGAACTCGTGCGGGCGCTGATGTCGGGCCGGTTCGCGCCCGGCCAGAAGCTGACCTCACGCAAGCTCGCCAAGGAACTCGGCACCAGCGACATGCCGGTGCGCAGCGCCTTCATGCGACTTCAGGCGTTGCGGGCGCTCAGCCCGATGCCGAACGGCAGCGTCGAAGTGCCGGTCATTTCGGCCGAACGGTTTGCGCAGTTGACCGCCGTGCGCACGATCCTCGAAGGCTCGGCGACCGAGCTGGCGACGAAACGCATCAACGGCAACAATCTGCGGACGATCCGACGCCATTGCACCGACCTGACCTTGGCGGCCCGCAAGGGCGATATCGACGATTATCTGCGCAAGAACCACGACTTCAAATTCTCGATCTATCGCCATTGCGGCAACGAACAGATGATCTTCCTGATCGAGACCGTATGGATGCAGGTCGGCCCGTTTCTCAGGAACCTTGCCATGGGGTTCGAGGATGACCTCGCCTCCATTCTCGACATCGACTATCACGAGGAAGTCGTCGCGGCGATCGAGGCCCAGGATGGCGAGCGCGCTCGCACGGCCATCGTGCGTGATATCGATGAAGGCGCCGCACACATCCTGCAGCAGGCCAGGTTTCCGAAGGCTAGAGGTTAGAATGGATCACCCGAAAGGCGCCGCCCATCGTTCCTTTCAGCGGACTATCGCAAAACCTTCGCGATTGGCTGAAGCCTCCCCAACGTCGTCATCCCTGGGCGAAGCAGGAGCGAAGCTCCGTCGCGGAGACCCTGGGATCCATGCCGCGACCTTGGTCGAAGAATGCAACGGAGCAGAATTCTGCAACGCAGCAACGCTCGGACATCGCGGCATGGATCCTCGGGTCTGCGCCGCGTCGCTACGCTCCTTGCTCCGCCCGTGGATGACGAATTGACCGACGTTTCCGCCAATCGCCAAGGCATGCGGTTCGCCACCGTCAAGACTTTCTCGCCGAAGAAGCAGGCATCGGCCCAGGAGCTGGGGGGCCGACATCACAGCCTGGATGCCCTTGGCTTTCCGGCTTCTTGCCTCTATGTTGCGATCGCAGATCGCGCAAATGGTTTTGAAATGCCTCCCGACATCCCAGCTAGTGAATTGAAAAAATAAGGAAAAGCCCTTGGCGGCAGCCAGGTCTGTTTTCCAAAACTCACAAGCTATTTTTACCAGGGACAGTGCAGCCGATCAGGCTTGCGGGACCTTCAAAACCAGAGGTTATAAATTGAGCGATGCAATTGCGGACGTTTTGAACTGGCTTGAAAGCAGAACCGACATCCAGAGTCTGAGGGCGGCGGTGTGCGACCTCAACGGCATCATGCGTGGCAAGCGCATTCCGGTCGAGCAGGCAAGGAAGGCGCTGGAAGGCAAGCTGCGCATGCCTTATTCGCTGATCGGGCTCGACATCTGGGGCGAGGATATCGAAGGCAACACCCTGGTGTTCTCGACCGGCGATGCCGATGGACTGTGCCAATGGACGGGGCGCGGCATTCTGCCGGTGGCCTGGACGGCGCACCCGACTGCGCTCATCCCGCTTTGGCTTGCCGACGAAACCGGCGCGCCCTATCTCGGCGACCCGCGACGGGCGCTGGCCCGCATCCTCGATCGCTACAAGGCTTTGGGCCTAACCCCGGTCGCGGCAACGGAACTCGAATTCTACCTCGTCGATCCGCAATCGCAGCGGCCGGTTGGGCCTGTCTCACCGGTAACCGGGCGCCGTCTCGATTCCGACGCGGCGCTGTCGATCGACGAGATCGACGACTTCGAATCCTTCATCCATGACGTCTACGAGGCCTGTCGGACGCAAGGCATTCCCGTCGACACGGCCATCGCCGAGAACGGTGTCGGTCAGTTCGAGATCAATCTGAACCATGTCGCGGATGCCTTGCGGGCGGCCGACGATGCGGTGCTGTTCAAGCGCACGGTGAAGGGCATTGCCCGCAAGCACGGCTTTGCCGCCTGTTTCATGGCCAAGCCCTATGGCGACCGGGCCGGCAACGGCTTTCACGTCCATTTCAGCCTGGTCGACGGCGAAGGACGCAACGTCTTCGACGACGGCACCGATCAGGGCTCGGAGATCATGCGTCATGCGGTCGGCGGCCTGCTTGCGGCGATGGCCGAGAGCACGCTGGTGTTCGCACCGCACTTCAATTCGTACCGCAGGCTGCGCCCACGATCCTATGCGCCAACCGCCGTCGCCTGGGGTTACGAGAACCGCATGGTCGCGATCCGCATTCCCGGCGGACCGAGCGGTGCACGCCGCATCGAGCATCGCGTTTCGGGCGCGGACGCCAATCCCTATCTGGTGCTTGCGGCCATACTGGGCGCCGCACTGATAGGCATTGAAAGACAGTTGTCGCCTGGCGATCCGACGGGTAGCGATGGCCAAGGACTTCCGCCGGCAAAGCTGCCGCCGGACTGGGCGTCCGCGATCGCCGCCTTTGAAAGCGGAACGCATGTGGCGGAGATCTTTCCGGCGATCCTGCGCGACTCATTCGTTGCCTGCAAACGGCAGGAGTTGAACACGTTCGCGCTCAATGTCAGCGATTTCGAAATCGAGACCTATCTCGAAAGCGTTTAGGTCCAAGGGCTTGCACGACACGGTCGCCCTGGGCGATCATCTGGATTGTCAGAAAGTCTCGACCCAAGGCCGCAACTCGAGCTCCGAACTCCAGGCGCTACGATGCTGGCGATGGATCGCGAGATAGGCCTCGGCGACAGCGTCCGGCGACAAGCGGCGGTCCGGCCGGTCCGGGTCACCGGGCTGATCGGGCGGCTCGATCGCCCCGTCGATGATGAAGTGGGCGACGTGGATGTTCTTCGGGGCGAGTTCGCGGGCCATGGACTGCGCCAGGCCGCGCAGGCCGAACTTCGGCATGGCAAAGCCGGCCGAGCCGGAAAATCCCTTCACACTGGCGGTGGCGCCGGTGAACAGGATCGATCCGGATCCCCGGACCAGCAACCGGCGCGCCGCCTGCTGGCCGACCAGGAAGCCGCCATAGGCGCTGACCAGCAATGCCTGTTTGACCGCTTCGGCATCGAGTTCGGCGATCGGGCCGCGCGTGCGCGCGCTGGCATTAAACACCACAAGCGCCAGCGGGCCGGCCTTGTCGGCGGCATCGAACAGCTTGGCGACGGACGCAGCGTCGGCGACATCCGTGTCGACGGCAAGCGCACCGATCTCGTCGACCAGAGCGCTCAGCTTCTCAACGTTGCGGGCGGCCAGAACCACGCGAAAGCCTTCGCGGGTGAGAAGGCGCGCAAGCGAGGCGCTCAGACCAGCGCCGGCGCCTGCGATGACGGCCACATCGGATGTCATGATTTTTCTCTCCTTGCGGATTTCGGCGGAAGCGCCTGATTGGGCAGGGTCGCGCCTTCGCGGGTGACAGGCAAGAGATGGAATTGCTGCAGTCGTTGAGCCAGACGGCCGCGGGACCGGCGTTGCGCGGTCCAGTATCGCCTGTGGCGTTACGAAGACCGCTCGGCCTTCAGCACCGAAACCGCCGCTTCGCTGTTGTGGACATACTCGTTGGCGTCTGGTTGCCTCTGCACCAGCAGGATGAACAGCAAATCGGTCAGCGCCAGCTGCGCGTCGCGCGCGGTGATCGAGGACGAGCGCGCCCGCTCCTCGTCGGCGATGGTGTAGAGGCGGATGTCGGCGACGCGGCTGAGCGGATTGTCGTGCAGGCCGGTGACGGCGATCACCGTCGTGCCGCGCTTGTACGCAAGCTCGGCGATGCGCAAGGTTTCGATGCTGGCGCCGGAATAGGAGAGTGCGAACAGCACATCGCCGGGCCCGAGCGTCGAGACATTGGCCATCTGGATGTGGCTGTCGCTGTCATGCAGGACATTGCGGCCAAGCTTCATCAGCTTGTAGGAGAAATCGCGCGCCACGAGCGAGGAAGCGCCGACGCCGACCAGATGGATGCGGCGCGCGCCATCCAGCAATTCCAGCGTCCTGGAGATGATGCGCTCGCTGTTGGCGGCGACCGTGCGCTGCATCGACAGGAGCTTGCTGCCGATCAGCTTCTTCAAAATGACCTGGTAGCTGTCGCCGACCTCGATCGACCCGTGGATCATGCCCGCCGGCACCTGCCATTCCTGCGCCTTGGCTTCGCTGACCGCGAGCTTGAGTTCCTGATAGCTGGCATAGCCGAGCTTCTGGCTGAACTTGACGACGCTCGACTGGCTGCGTCCGATCTCGGCGGCAAGAGCCGCCGTCGACAGGCGCAGCATCTGGTTGGGATTGTCGACGATGTACTGGCCGATCTCACGATCGCCAGGAGCCATGCCGTCGAGCTTCGCATTGATCCTGTTCAGAACTGACACGGATTCCCTCGCGCTTTCGGGTGACGGCAAAAGGAATAAAATATTCCAATTCCGATTGACAGCCAAGAACGTAGAATTAATTCTCGACCGGATCGGGCCAACATCCGGGATTCGGAGCAGCATCTCCAGAGCGAGCGTGTGGCCGGCTTTCGTCGCACAAGGTTTCAGCCCATGGACAGATTGCGGATCGTCGGCGGACAAAGACTGGAAGGCGCGGTCACCATATCCGGCGCCAAGAACGCTGCTTTGCCGCAGATAGCAGCCGCGCTGCTCAGCCCCTACCCGCTCGAACTGACCAACCTGCCTGATGTGACCGATGTCGAAAACATGCTCGGCGTGGTGCGGCTTCATGGCGCCGAAGTAACGCGGTCAGCGCATGCAGCAATGATCGACACCAGTGCCGCCGTATCCAAGGAGACGTCCTACGACACGGTGCGAAAGATGCGGGCGACGGTGCTGGTGCTGGCCCCGCTGCTGGCCCGTTTCGGTCATGCCCGGGTTTCGCTGCCGGGCGGCTGCGCCATCGGCGCGCGGCCGGTCGACATGCATGTCGCCGCACTCGCCGCACTGGGCGCTGGGATTGCCATCGAGAACGGTTCGATCGTCGCATCGGCGCCGAACGGGCTGACCGGCACGCGCATCGTCTTGAGTTCGCCTTCGGTCGGAGCGACGGAAACCGCCATGATGGCGGCGACCACGGCCAAGGGCGAAACCGAAATCCTCAACGCAGCCCGCGAACCCGAAGTGGCTGATCTCGCCGCTTGCCTCAACGTCATGGGTGCCAGCATCGAGGGCGCCGGTACGCACCGCATCCTGATTGCCGGCGACACGAGTTGGCATGCCGCCAGGCACGACATCATCCCAGACCGAATCGAGGCCGGCACCTATGCGATTGCTGCAGCGATCACCGGCGGCCAGCTAGAGCTGACCCACGCCCGGCTCGAGCACATGGCCTCGGTGGTGCAACTGTTGGAAGCCACGGGCGTCAGCGTCTGGCCCGGCGACCGAGGGCTTATCGTCTCGCGCGATAGGCCACTCAAGGCTGTCGATCTCACCACCGAACCCTATCCGGGGTTTCCGACCGATCTCCAGGCGCAGTTCATGGCGCTGATGTGTTGCGCCGAGGGCGCATCGCTGCTGCGTGAAACCATCTTCGAGAACCGCTTCATGCATGTGCCCGAACTGATGCGGCTCGGCGCCAACATCAAGCAGCAAGGCACCACGGCGCTGGTGCGCGGCGGCGAGAAACTGCATGGCGCGCAGGTGATGGCCACCGACCTGCGCGCTTCGGTGTCGCTGGTGCTGGCGGCGCTTGTCTGCGAAGGCGAAACCATCATCAACCGGGTCTACCACCTCGACCGCGGCTATGAGCAACTGGACCATAAGCTGCGCCTGTGCGGCGCCGACATCGAGCGGCTGAGCGCATGAGCCCAGCGCGCTATTTTCTCGGCGTCGACGGCGGCGGCACCGGCTGTCGCGCCCGCATCGAGGACTCCGAAGGGACAGTGTTGGGACAAGGCCTGTCAGGACCAGCAACGACGCGGCTCGGCATCGATGCGGCCTGGGCCTCCATCGCGAAAGCGTTTGGCACGGCGATCGAGGAAGCAGGCTTCGAGGTAACGGAGATCGCCCGTATCCACGCAGGCATCGGCCTTGCCGGCATCGGCCGCAAAGGTGCGCTGGAGACGTTGCGGGCGATCGCGCATCCCTTCGCCAGCATCGATTTCGTCAGCGATGGCGTCGGCGCCTGCCTGGGCGCGCATTCGGGCCAGGACGGCGCCATCGTCATTGCCGGAACCGGCTCGATCGGCCTCGGCTTCGTCGACGGACGCGACCTGCGCGTCGGCGGCTACGGCTTTCCGATCTCCGACGAGGGCAGCGGCGCCGATCTCGGGCTGAAAGCCGTGCAGCTGGCCTTGCGCGCCCACGACGGTCGGCATGAGCGGACAGCACTTCTGGCGGAGGTGATGCAGCGTTTCGAGGGTGACCCGATGGAAGCCGTCGCCTGGATGGACCGTGCCAGCGCCACCGACTATGCGGCGCTCGCGCCGATGGTGATGCGCCATGCCGACCAGGGCGACTCCATCGGACGGCGCATCGTGCAAAGTGCGGCCGAGCAGATCGATACGCTGGTGCGGGTGCTGTTCGAAAAAGGCGCGCCGCGCGTGACCTTGCTGGGCGGCCTCGCCAGCCCCCTCGAACCCTGGCTCTCCCCCGACGTCCGGCGCCGCCTGAAGCCCGCTGACGGCGATGCCGTATCGGGCGCGATCATCCTTGCCAAAAGGTCCCTCGACGGACAGTAGCGCCCCTTGCCAGCGCAGGAATAAAATATTCCAAATTTCCGTTGACGACATGAATATCCAATTCTAAAAAGTTAACAGAGAAAACAGGGTAGCGACGACATATCCTTGGTGGTGTGTGCCGGTGCCGGTCGGCAAGCCTCGCGATTTTGGCTGTGCCACATGGTTTTGAAAGCATTGGGATGACCGAACAGAGGTTGATGTCCGAGCTGGACCGGCTGGTTTCCGAAGGCCGGAACCCTCGGACCATGGATATCGACCTGCTGCCCACCATCGACGTCCTGCGCAAGATCAACGACGAGGACAAGGCCGTCCCTGCGGCCGTCGAAAAGGTCCTGCTTGAAATCGCTGCCGCGGTGGACCGCATCGTGCTTGCCTTCCAGAAAGGCGCGCGGCTGATCTATATGGGTGCCGGCACCAGCGGCCGGCTTGGTGTTCTCGATGCATCGGAGTGTCCGCCCACGTTCGGCGTGCCCGAAGGCATGGTGGTTGGCCTGATCGCCGGCGGTCCCGACGCCCTGGTGCGGTCGACGGAAGGCGCCGAGGACGATCCGAAAATGGGCGCCAAGGCATTGCAGGACATCAAGCTCACCGCCGACGACGTGGTGGTCGGCATCGCGGTCAGCGGCCGTACGCCCTATGTCATCGGCGGGCTGAACTATGCCAGGCAGGTGGGCGCAACGACGGTTGCCCTGTCCTGCAATCCGGCCTCGACCATTGCCGGCATCGCCGACATCGCCATCTCGCCGGTCGTCGGCCCGGAAGTGCTCACCGGCTCGACCCGGCTGAAGTCTGGAACCGCGCAGAAGCTGGTGCTCAACATGCTGACCACCGCCTCGATGATCCGCATCGGCAAGAGCTACCAGAACCTTATGGTCGACCTTAACCCGTCCAACAAGAAGCTGGTCGCGAGGGCGATCAGGATCGTCATGCAGACGACCGGCTGTACGGCGCGACAGGCAAAACAGGCGCTCGGCCAGACCGGCAACGATGTGAAGCTGGCGATCCTGGTGACGATCACCGGCACGGGTGTCGAGGAGGCGCGCGCGACTCTCGGCAAGGCCGGCGGTTTCCTGCGAAAGGCAATCAGCGACATGACGGCATGAGCCGCATAGACTGGGCCGATGGTCCAAAGCATGTGTGTCTTGGAAGCGGTCGGCAGAAACTGCAAGGCATCGAGTCAAACCACAAAGGGAGACGAAAATGGCAAGGCATCTCACAAGAACACTGCTTTCAGGTATCACGCTGGCCGCGATGCTCGGCATTGCGACGATTTCGAGCCACGCGGCAACGCTGCACATGGCCTGGTCGCAAGACGCAACCGGGCTTGACCCGCACAAGCAGACGGCCTTTTCATCGCTGCGGCTCTTGGAGCTGATCTATGAGCCGCTGGTGCGGGTCGATGCCAGCCTGCGGATTATCCCCGCCGTCGCCACCTCCTGGGAATTCTCCAAGGACGGCAAGGAGCTGACCTTCAAGCTCGACCCCAAGGCGAAATTCCAGGACGGCAGTGCCGTGACCTCGGCCGACGTCAAGGCATCGTTCGAGCGTATCCTCGACGAGAAGACCGGTGCCGCGGCCCGCGCCAACTTCCTGTCGATCGCCAGCATCGACACGCCCGATCCCGCCACCGTCGTGTTTCATCTGTCGCAGCCTGATGCGCCGATCCTGACGGCGATGAGCGACGTCAACGCGGCCATCGTTCCGGCCAGCGAGATCAAGGCCGACTCGATCGGTACCAAGGCTTTAGGCTCCGGACCCTTCAAGCTCGACAAATGGGATCCCAATGCCAAGGAAGTCCTGAGCGCCAACAAGGATTGGGCCGGCGGTGCGACCGGCGTCGACGGCATCGAGATCAGCGTGCTGCCGGACGAGGCTGCGATCCTGGCCGCCATGCGCACCAAGCAGATCGATTTCGCGCTGCTCAACGACCCGCTCGTCGCCACGCTGGTGCCCAGGGAACCCAGCCTGCAGCTGAACCGCGTGCCGGTGCTGGCCTATCACGTGCTGCAGCTCAATCCGTCACGCAAGCCGATGACCGAGCTCAAGGTACGCCAGGCCATCTCTTGCGCCATCGACCGGCAGGAGGTGCTGGACACCGCATCGCTCGGCGAAGGCAAGGTGACCGGACCGCTGACCATTCCTGCTCTGGCGACCGACCCGAGCCAATTGTTCTGCTACAAGCGCGACGTCGAAAAAGCCAAGAAGCTGATGCAAGAGGCAGGCTATGCCGACGGCTTTTCGGCGACGGTGATCGGCGCCACCGGCGAACCGCCGACGGCAGCGGCGGAGGCGCAGGTCATTCAATCGCAACTCGCCGAAATCGGCGTCAAGCTCGACATCAAGATGATGGAACTCAACGTCTATGTCGACGCCTGGCTGAAGGGCGATTTCGACATGGCGATCGCGCTCAACGGCGGCCGCGCCGACCCCTACACCATGTACAACCGCTACTGGACCAAGGCGGGCAATCTGCAGAAGGTGGCGAACTACATCGACGATACGCTGGACAGCCAGATGCAGCAGGGCCGCGCCGAGACCGACCCGGCGGCGCGCAAGGCGATCTTCGCCGCGTTCGAGAAGCACCTCGCGGAAATGTCGCCGTGGATCTGGCTCTACACCTCGTACAGCTATACGGCCCAGCAGAAGAACATCGCCGGGTTCGTGCCGACGCCGACCGGTACGCTGTTCAGCCTGAGCAAGGTTACCATTCAGCAGTAGCCGCCGGCATTGGACGAGAGGTACTCTTCGCGTGAACTATCTGATGCGACGACTGGCGACGTTTCCTCTCGTCCTGCTTGGCGTGTCCATCCTGGTCTTCGTGGCGATCCGGATGGTGCCGGGCGATTCGATCACGGCCATGCTGGGCACCGAGGCCGGTCTGCTGACGCCGGCGCAACGTGACTCGCTCGCCGCATATTTCGGCATCGACCAGCCATGGTTCGTCCAATACTGGCGTTGGATCGGCGGTATCCTGCACGGCAATCTGGGCATCTCGGTCACCTATGGCAGGCCCGTGCTGGACGTCATCCTCGAGCGCTTTCCGCTGACGCTCGAACTGGCTGTGGTCTCGATGATCATCGCGCTCGCCGTCGGCATGCCGGCCGGGATCTTCGCCGCCACGCACAATGAGAAACTGTCCGATCTGGGTGTGCGCATCGTTGCCATGATCGGCCAGTCGACGCCGAGTTTCGTGCTTGGCCTGCTGATCATCTACACGCTGTCGGCCGGCTTCGGCGTGCTGCCGGCGATGGGCGAATTCGCACCGCTCTGGCAGGATCCCCTGCGCAATCTCAGCCAGCTGATCCTGCCCGCCATCACGCTCGGCTTTGCCTTCGCCGCGTCGGTCACCCGCATATCGCGTTCGGCCATGCTCGACGTATTGAGCGACGACTATGTGCGCACCGCGCGCAGCAAGGGCGCCTCGGCGCGCAGCGTCATCTGGCGGCACGCTCTGCCCAACGCGCTGATCCCGGTCGTGACGCTGAGCGGCATCGAATTCGGCTATCTGCTGGGCGGTGCCGTCATCGTTGAGCAGATCTACGCCCTGCCCGGCCTCGGCCGCATGGTACTCGATGCGATCCAGCAGCGCGACTATGCGCTGGTGCAGGGCAGCGTGTTGTTCATCGCCTTCAACTTCATGATCGTCAATCTCCTGGTCGATCTCGCCTATGTCGCGCTCGATCCGCGCATCCGGCTGGGAGAGTCCTGATGCGCATCCTGCGCGCCATCTTCGGCCACGGCAGCGGCCGCATCGGCGGCGTCATCGTCGGCGTCTATCTCACGGTCGCCATCCTCGGCATGCTGGGGCTGACGCCGCACAACCCCATCACGCAATATCGGGTCGACCGGCTGCATGCGCCCAATGGCGCCTACTGGATGGGCACCGACCTGTTCGGCCGCGACGTGGCCAGCCGGCTGATGGCCGGCATCGGTCAGTCGTTCACGGTTGCCTTCTTTTCGGTCGCCTTCGCGACCCTTGCCGGCACGGTTCTGGGGCTGGCCGCAGCCTGGCTCGGACGCCGCTGGGACGGTGTCGTGATGCGGGTCATGGATGTGCTGCTCGCGTTCCCGGCCATCCTTTTGGCGCTGCTCATCGTCACCGTTGCCGGACCCGGCACATGGACCAGCATCGTTGCCATCGGCATCGTTTACACGCCGATCTTCACCCGGGTCGTACGCGGCCCTGCTTTGTCGCTCAAGGCGCGTGAATTCGTCGATGCCGCACGCACCTTCGGCAGCAGTTCAAGCTATATCGTGACGCGCCATCTGCTACTCAATCTGGTGGCACCGTTGACGGTACAGGTGACACTGGCATTGGCCTGGTCCCTTTTGACCGAAGCAGGTCTGAGCTTCCTCGGGCTCGGCACGCAGCCGCCGGCGGCATCGCTCGGCCTGATGCTGAGCGACAGCCGCAATCTGATGGAGACGGCGCCCTGGCTGATGATCTTCCCGGGCCTGGCGATCATGATCAGCATCCTAGGCTTCAACCTGCTTGGCGACGCCTTGCGCGATATTCTCGACCCGAAGATGCGGAGGGCGCCGGCATGATCCCGCTGCTGTCCGTGTCGGACCTGCGCGTCGGCTTCGGCCGCAATCCGCAAGCCAATGAGGTGGTGCGCGGCGTCAGCTTCGATCTGGCCGACGGCGAGACGCTGGCCATTGTCGGCGAAAGCGGTTCGGGCAAATCCGTCACCGCGCTGTCGATCAACCGGCTCATCGATTTCGGTGGCGGCCGCATCACCGGCGGCGCGATGAAACTGAAACGCGCCGACGGCAGCCTCTTCGACCTGATGACCGCGACCGAGCCGCAGCTGACCGGCATTCGCGGCGCCGAGATCGGCATGATCTTCCAGGAGCCGATGACCTCGCTCAATCCGGTGCTGACCATAGGCACGCAGATCGAGGAATCGTTTCGGCTGCACCGTGGCCTGACCGGAAGACAAGCCACGGCAGCGGCCAAGGATGCGCTCGACCGCGTGCGCATTCCCGATGCCGCGCGGCGGCTGAAATACACGCCCAACCAGCTGTCGGGCGGCATGCTGCAAAGAGTGATGATCGCCATCGCGCTGGCCTGCAATCCGCGCCTGCTGATCGCCGACGAGCCGACGACGGCGCTCGACGTGACGGTGCAGGCGCAGATCATGGCGCTGCTTGCCGAGCTGAAGCGGGAAACCGGCATGTCGATGATCTTCATCACCCACGACATCGGCCTGGTGGCCGGCATCGCCGACAAGGTGATGGTGATGCAGAACGGGCAGGCCGTCGAGCAAGGCGAGCTGAACCAGATCCTCGATAATGCGCAGCACCCCTACACGCAGCATCTGCTGCGGGATGTGCCGCATTTCACCAACGGCAGCACAACGCGTTCGGACGGACGGCGCGACAAGGGCGCGAGCCATGAGCCGGCCTTGAAGGTCGACGGCCTCGTGGTGCGGTTTCCTCTCAAGAGCAGTTTCTTCAGCCGCGCCACGGGCGCCGTGCATGCCGTCGATGGCGTCGATTTCGATCTGATGCCAGGCGAGACGCTGGCCATCGTCGGCGAGAGCGGTTCAGGCAAATCGACCACCGCGCGCGCCGTGCTGGGGCTGGTGCGGTCGACGCGCGGCAGCTTCTCGGTCGGCGCTCGAAAGGCTTCCGCGCAGCAAAGCGCCCTGCCCGTGCAGATGGTGTTCCAGAACCCCTACGCCTCGCTCAACCCCAGGCTCAGCATCGAGAGCATTCTGGCCGAACCGGTGATCGCCACCGGCGGCCGGGTGAATGCCGGAACGCGGGCCAGGATGGCGAGCCTGCTGGAACGCGTCGGCCTGCCGAAAAACAGCCTGGAGCGCTATCCCCACGAATTCTCGGGCGGCCAGCGGCAAAGGCTGTGCATCGCCCGCGCGCTGATGCTCAACCCTTCCGTCGTCGTTCTCGATGAGGCGGTGTCCGCCCTCGACGTCTCGGTGCAGGCCAAGGTGCTGGAACTGCTGGTCGACCTGCAGCGCGAGTTTGGCCTGGCCTACCTGTTCATCTCGCATGACATGGCGGTCGTCGAGCGGATCGCTCACCGCATCGCCGTCATCTATGCCGGCCAGATCGTCGAGATCGGCGACGCGACCTCGGTGCTGTCGAAGCCGAAGCATTCCTATACCAAAAAACTCATTGCCGCCGTGCCGACCATCGACCGCCGCCACGAGCATTTCGAGATCGACACGCGCCAGGTCCCCTCGCTGGTGCGCCCGCAAGGGTTTGAGCCGGCGCCGGCGAGGTGGGAGCAGTTTGGCGGGGATCATATGGCGAGGATGGAAGCGTGATGGGTGGCACCCTGGAATACACGAGGTCGGCGGGACAGCACCCCCCTCTGCCCTGCCGGGCATCTCCCCCGCAAGGGGGGAGATTGGATGTCGCCTCGGCTTTCGCCAATCTCCAACGTTGGAGGGTTGTCGGAACATCGACGCTGCCAATCTCCCCCCTTGCGGGGGAGATGTCCGGCAGGACAGAGGGGGGTGTGAAGGATCGCTACCTCTCCGATGGAGGCCAACCTTGAGCGACCTCCCCCAACTCTTCGATCGTGCCTTCCAACCATTGGCAGCTGCAGTGACGGCCGGCCGTATTCCCGGCGGCGTGCTCGGCATTGTCGATAGAAATGGCGAACGCATCATCCGATCGATCGGCTCCGCGCAGCTCGTGCCAAAGCCCCGCCCCATGCAGGACAACACCTGGTTCGACCTGGCATCGCTAACCAAGGTCATCTTCACCACGCCGCGCATCCTGAAGCTGGCGGAGGATGGCGTCATCGATCTCGATGCGCCGTTGATCTCCGTCCTATCCGATCTTCGCCAGTATAATGCAGAGGCCTGGGAGCGGAAGGTGACGTTTCGGCAGTGTCTCGGCCACCAGACGCCGTTTCCGGCCGTCGAACCTATCTACACTTACGGGCGCGACCCCGAGCTGCTGCGCGCCTTCATCCTGCAGCGCGAATGGCGGGCCCGCGATCCCGTTTATTCCGACATCAACTTTATCTTGCTCGGCTTCGCGCTGGAGCGGCTGTCGGGCAAAACGATCCGCGACATGGAGCCCGGCCCGGGCTTTGCCTGGTCAACGGAGCCCGATGTCGCCGCCGCGACCGAGGACTGCACCTGGCGTCATCGCGTGCTCTCCGGCGAGGTGCACGACGACAATTGCTCGGCGTTGCAAGGCGCCGGGCATGCCGGCCTGTTCGGAACAGCCGCTTCGGTGCTGGATTTCGCGCAAGGGCTGCTGGGCGGCACTGGCGCCTCGGAGCGTTCGATCGCGTTGATGCGCGCGCCCTTGTCCGCCACCCGAACCCATGGCTGGGAGCGCCCCTATGCGGGCTGGTCCGGCGGGGCCTTGTGCAGCCCGGGAACCATCGGCCACACCGGCTTTACCGGCACGGGATTGTGGATCGACTTCGACGGAGGCAAGGCCTGGACCTTGCTCACCAACCGGATCCATCCGACACGTCATTTCGACAGCGGAATCGTCGCGCTTCGCCAAGCGGTCGGCGATCTCTTCAATGGAGCTCAATAATGAAACCAATCTGGGCCGTCGGCCTGATGACCGGCACCGTGCTGGACGGCAACATCGATGTCGCCCTGATCAAGACCGATGGCGAACGGATCGAGGATTTCGGCACCTATCGGCTGATGCCCTATCCCCCGTCGATCCGCTCCCTGCTGGAAGAGACGCTGAAGGAGGCAAGAGCCTGGAATTTTGTCGGGCCGGAGCCGGCGATTTTTCGCACCGCGGAGGAAGTCCTGACGCGCGCCCAGTCGGCGGCGGTCAAGGAATTGGTCGAAGGCTACGGAATGACGATGGCCGATATCGGCGTCGTCGGCTTTCACGGCCAGACCGTGCTGCATCGTGCGCCGCAAATCGGCCGGCTGGGCCAGACAAGGCAGCTCGGCGATGGCGAGCTGATGCACACCCTGTTGGGCACCAAGGTTGCCTATGATTTCCGCTCGGCCGATATGCGCGCCGGCGGGCAAGGCGCGCCCTTGGCCGCTGCCTATCACACCGCGCTGATGCGCAGCGCCGGCGCCAGTGGCGAGGTGGCGGTGCTCAATCTCGGTGGCGTCGCCAACATCACCTGGTGGGACGGCGCCGACAATGTCATTGCCTTCGACACCGGACCGGCCAACGCGCCGCTCAACGATTTCATCAAGTCGAAGGGGCTCGGCGAAATGGACCGCGACGGCGTGCTTGGCCGGGCGGGAACGGTGGACGAGGCCCGTCTCGCCAAGCTGCTGCAGCACCCCTATCTGACCAAAGCCTACCCCAAATCGCTGGACCGTTTCGACTTCGGCGCCGCGATGGCGGACGGCCTGGGCGCCGAGGATGGTGCGGCGCTGCTCACCGCCTTCACCGCTGCCGCCGTCGGCAAGGCGCTCGACCTTTTGCCGCACCGGCCGAAAAAGCTCGTGGTCAGCGGTGGCGGCCGTCACAACCCGACGATGATGGCGATGCTAGCCAGCCGCGCCGGCGTCGAGGTGATACAGGCCGAAACCCTCGGCTGGAGCGGCGATGCCGTGGAGGCTGAGTGCTTTGCCTTCCTCGCGGTTCGCGTGCTGCGCGGCCTGCCGATCAGTTTTCCAAGCACCACCGGCGCACCGCAGCCGATGCGCGGCGGGCGGCTGGCCGGCTGATCAAGCCGGCGATAGTTTCTTCTGAAGAAAAATACGGCTGCGGCCGACCGGGAAATCGGCCAGCGAGCCGAAGGGCTGATAGCCCTGGCGCTGATAGACCTTGGCTGCATTCGGATTGAACGTATCGATCCAGGCATTTTGACAGCCGCGCGCCATCGCTTCCTGTTCGGCGGCGTCCAACATCCTGCCGGCCATGTGCTGGCCGCGCAGCCTTTCATCGACCCACAGCCATTGCACGTAAAGCCAGCCCCAGGCGGTGTAACCCGAAATGCCGGCGACGACCGCGCCAGCCTCGTCGCGCACGAACACCGCCAGGGCTTTTCTCTCGGAAACGCCGACATCGCCGTCGTTGAACGCCGCTAGGCGTTCGGCGAGAAAGGTGAGGTCTTCCGGCAAGGGATTTGCCGTCGTCTCAAGTGTCGTCTTCATATCGATCCCCGAACTGGGTGCGCATCCTGATCGCCGCCGTTGCGAAATTCGGATGCGGCAATGCCGTAGCGCTTGAGCTTGTCGTAGAACGTCTTGCGTGGCACGCCGAGCGCGTCGATGGCGCTGCGCACATCGCCACCATGATCGCGTAGCGCATCGCGGATGAGTTGCGCCTCGTAGTGGCCGACCCGTTCGGGCAGCGTGGCAGCAGGCTCCGGCAGATGCGCGGGAACCGCCTCCGTCTCATTGTCCGGGCCGAGACCGAGCGCGACGCGATCGGCAAAATGGGCAAGCTCACGCACATTGCCCGGCCAGGCATGCGCCTGGAGATGGCCGCTGGCCGCGGCGTTCACCTTGGCGATGGGCCGGCCGAACCGTTCCGAGGCCTTGCCGAGGAAGTGCCCGAACAGCATCGGGATGTCACCGCGTCGCTCGCGCAGTGGCGGGATGCGTAGCGTCACCACGTTGAGGCGAAAATAAAGATCCTCGCGAAAATCGCCGCGCTGGTCTGGCCGGCCGAGATCCACCTTGGTCGCTGCGACAACCCTGAGGTCGACGCGGCGGGTCTCGTTCGAGCCAAGCGGGGTCACGCTGCGCGTTTCGAGCACCCTCAGCAGCTTGACCTGGAGGGCCGGCGGCATGGATTCGATCTCGTCGAGGAACAGCGTGCCGCCGCTGGAGTGCTGGATGCGGCCGATGCGTCGCCGCTGCGCGCCGGTGAACGCACCCGCCTCGTGGCCGAACAGTTCGCTTTCTATGACGGTCTCCGGCAGGGCGCCGCAATTCAGCGCCACGAAGGGTTTTGCCCGACGCCGCCCCCATCTGTGCAGGAGGTCCGCCACCACTTCCTTGCCGGTTCCTGTCTCCCCTTCGACCAACACATCGACATCCATATCGGCGATCTGGCGCAAGGTTTCGCGCAGGCGCCGGATGGCGGGCGCCTCGCCGATCAGCGGCAGGCCGTCTGCAGCTTGCGCCGCGGCCTCACGCAGCCGCCGGTTCTCCATCACCAGCCGCCGCTTCTCCGATGCTCGTTTCAGCGCCTCGACAAGGCGATCGCCGGCATAGGGTTTCGGGATGAAATCGTAGACGCCGTCCTTGAGCGCGGCCACAGCAAGATCGACATCGCCATGCCCGGTGACCAGGATCACCGGTATATCAGGGTCGATCGCCTTGATGCGATCGAACAGCTGCAGACCATTCATGCCCGGCATGCGGATGTCGCTGACGACCACGCCCTCGAAATTCCGGTCGACGACACCAAGGGCTGCCTCGGCGGCGTCGAGCGCGGCCACGGTGAAGCCGGCAAGCTCGAGCAATTGCTTGGTGGCGTGCAGCAGGTCCGCATCGTCATCGACGAGCGCGACCAGCCCTGATTCCTCAATCATTCTATCCGCCTCAAGTCGATGGTGAAGGAGGCGCCACTGGCGCCGCCGGGATCGAGCCGCAGCGTGCCGCCCAATTCCTGGGCGATCTCCTGCGAGATCACCAGCCCGAGGCCGAGCCCCTTCTCCTTGGTGGTCTGGAACGGCATGAACAGATTGCCGGCTGCCTCCGGACCGAGACCAGGACCGTTGTCGCGAACCGAAATCAGCACCCTGTCATCGCGCTCGGCGAGTTCGATCTCGATGCGGGGATCAGGTTGGTCCTTCATGGCGTCCAGCGCATTCTGCAGCAGATTGACCAGGATCTGCTCCAACCGGATGCGGCTGGCCATGACCACCGGCGAGGCGTTGCCGCGCGGCTTGACGATGGTCACGCCGGAATCGCGGATGCGGCCGGACAGCAGCGACAGCGCGCCGTCGATCGCTTCGCGCACCGGCAAGGGCGAAGCAGCGACACCCGGCCGGCGGGCAAAGGTGCGCAGCGTATTGGTGATCGCGCCGATGCGTTCGGTCATCGAAACGATCGATGTCAGATTGCCACTCGCCGGCTCAGTCTTGCCGCCGTCGAGAAAGCGCCCGGCATTCTCGGCATAGGTGCGGATCGCGGCGACCGGCTGGTTGATCTCATGCGCCACGCCGGCCGCGATCTGTCCTAGTATCGACAGCCGGTTGGCCTGGGCGAGGTCGTCACGCAGCCGGCGGACCTTGGCCTCGGCGTTCTCACGCTCGGCGATTTCGCCGGCAAGTGCGGTGTTGGAGCGCGTCAACTCGGCCGTTCGCGTGCTGACCCGGCTCTCCAGTTCGGCATTCATGCGCGCCAGTGCTTCCTGCCGAAGCCGGCGGGCGCGCCGGCGCCGGGTGAGCACAAAGGTTAGCAAGCCCATCAGCAGCAGCCCGAGCAGCGTGGTCAGGCGCGCGGTGTTGGCGGCGGCGGAAAGAGCAGCATCGGCGGGCGTCAGCAGCCAGAGACGCCAGCCGGGGACAGCACCCGGCAGGTCCTGCACCACTTCGACAAACTGGCGAGACTTTCCCGAGCTGTCGATTGTCGCCAGACCGTCACCAGAACCGCGCCGCAACGGCAGCGGTTCGAACCCGGCATCGGCCAGCTGAAGCTGCTCGTGGGCAGCGGCCGCGTCAGCGGGGGAGAGCGGTGCCAACGCTTGAAACCGCCAGTCGGGCTGGCTGGTGGCAAGCACCACGCCGCGTTCGTCGGTGACGAAAACAAGGAACCCGCTGGAGCGCCAATTGGCTTCGACGCCGTCGAGCTCGACCTTCAACACCGCAACGCCAAGCGGCTTGCCGCCATCGTCGACCCGGCTGGCCAGGTAGAGGCCTGGCTTGCCGCTGATCGTGCCGAGGCCATATTGGCTGGCGGCTCCCTTCGCCATGGCCTCCTGGAAATAGTGACGAAAATTGTAGTCGATGCCGACAAAGCTCGCCGGTTCGCCGGCATTGCTCGCTGATATGGCGATGCCTGCCGTATCGATGACATAGATGGCCGACGCCGAGGCATCGCCGGCGATCGACTTGAGCTTGTCGTTGAGGGCCTTTTCTTGCATTTTTCCGGCTCGGCGCAGAGCGCCGCGCACCGCATCGTCGCGGGCCAGCACCAGTGGAACCAGGCGCTGCTTTTCGATTTCGCCGGTCAGCGTTCCCGCCGCCAGTGGCAGGGCGGCAAGTGCTGTGTCGCGTAAATTGTCGGCCGCCTGGCTGGCGGCGATGCGCCCGGCAATGGCGATCGCTCCGGCCAGGAAGGCAAGGGCGATGACCACGACAAGCCAGCGGCCATCGCGCAGCCGGGCCACCGCCTCGCGCAGCAATTCACGGCCGGCAAACCCTTGGGGTTCGCTATCGGTGCCTGCTTGCGGCGTCTGCCCTCTCCCTTTTTGTTCGCGGCCTTTCGGCCAGTGTAATGCGAAAATCCGCCCAGGCAAACGATGCCTGTGCGGAAATCCGCACAGGCGGCGCCCGCATGATCTCGCACAAAGGCGGAAATGCCGGGATTCCGGCCTTTCTGCGAACTGGCACGACGCTTGCAAAAGTCCTTGCAGCGGCGTGCGACCGGAGCGCCGCGATGGGAGAAGTCACGCAGGGCGATGCATTTCCGCCCTATCCGGCCAGGGAGAGTTCGATGCACATCGCAGATCATTCAGGCGCGGCTTCCGCGCGGCGCAAGCCTTTCTATGCCCAACTCTACGTGCAGGTGCTCGTCGCGATCACCGTCGGCATCCTGCTCGGCCATTTCTATCCGTCGGTCGGCGAAAGCATGAAGCCGCTCGGCGACGCCTTTATCAAGCTGGTCAAGATGATCATCGCCCCGGTCATCTTCCTGACCGTGACGACGGGCATTGCCGGCATGAGCGACCTGCAAAAGGTCGGGCGTGTCGCCGGCAAGGCGATGCTCTATTTCCTCACCTTCTCGACGCTGGCGCTGATCATCGGCCTCGTCGTCGCCAATGTCGTGCAGCCGGGCGCCGGCTTCAACATCGACCCGGCGACGCTCGACGTCTCGACGGTCAACACCTACGCCGCAAAGGCGCACGACCAGTCGGTCACCGGCTTCCTGATGAACATCATCCCGACGACGATCGTCGGTGCCTTTGCCGACGGCGACATCCTGCAGGTGCTGTTCTTCTCGGTGCTGTTCGGCATTGCGCTGGCGCTGGTCGGCGACAAGGGCACGCCCGTCCTCAATTTCCTGCAGGCGCTGACGACGCCGATCTTCAAGCTGGTCAGCGTGCTGATGAAGGCAGCCCCTATCGGCGCTTTTGGCGCCATGGCCTTCACCATCGGTAAATACGGCATCGGCGCGGTCATCAACCTCGCCATGCTGGTCGGCACTTTCTACGTGACGTCGTTTCTGTTCGTGTTTGTCGTGCTGGGTGCGGTCTGCCGCTACAACGGGTTCTCCATCCTGTCGCTGATCCGCTACATCAAGGAAGAGTTGTTGCTGGTGCTGGGCACCTCATCGTCGGAGGCAGCCCTGCCCTCGCTGATGGAGAAGATGGAGAAGGCCGGCGCCAAGCGCTCGGTGGTCGGTCTGGTCATTCCGACCGGCTATTCCTTCAACCTCGACGGCACCAACATCTACATGACGCTGGCTGCGCTATTCATCGCGCAGGCAACCAACATCCACCTGTCGATGGGCGACCAGATCCTGCTGCTGCTGGTTGCGATGCTCTCGTCCAAGGGTGCCGCCGGCATCACTGGGGCAGGCTTCATCACCCTCGCCGCCACGCTTTCGGTGGTTCCGGCGGTGCCGGTCGCCGGCATGGCGCTGATCCTTGGCGTCGACCGTTTCATGTCGGAGTGCCGGGCGCTGACCAACTTCGTCGGCAATGCCGTCGCCACGCTGGTGGTGGCGCGCTGGGAAGGCGAACTCGACGAGGCCAAGCTGGCGAGAGCGCTGGCGGGCACCGCGGATGACAACCTGCCGGCGGATGTCGTTCCCGCCGAGTAATAATCCGTCCGGTCTCATACCAACAACAGCCGGAGGCATGCTGCCTCCGGCCGTTGTCGTTCAGCGTCGACTTTCCGCGGCCGACGGGCCGACGAAGACGCCTATTCGCGGTTGCGGACATCAAGGTCGACGCCCTTGATCACCTCCACGCCGCCATAGGACTTGCGCGCACCGCGCAGCTTGAGCTCAGCCATTGAAGTCCCTCCTCTGGTCCGGACAGATGCTCGGGCCGACAGGCATGCGAGCCGCCAAGGTGCCCACATCATCGAACAGGACGAGGCTGGCAGCGCCAACCAGCCCGGCATGGCGACCGAGCTGGGCCTGAACGACCGGCACGTCGCGATAGGCGCGCATGGCCCGCTGCCTGATGGTCGCCTCGATGGTCGGCAGCATCAGGTCGAGCCCATTGGCAATGCCACCGCCGACGACCAGCACATCGGGCGAATAGAGATGCAAGAGGTTGGTGAAGCCGACGCCCAGCCAGCGGGCTTCCTCGTCCAGCAAGGCCGAGGCAAGACCGTCCCGCAGCCGTGCCGCTTCGACGACATGGCGGCCGGTCACCTCCGCGTCCCCCGAGAGGCGCCGCAAAGTCGAGCCGTCGCCGGCAGCCGTGGCGGCGGTGGCGCGGCGACCGAGGGCGGTTCCCGAAGCGATGGCCTCGAAACAGCCGACGACGCCGCACACGCAGCGTTCGCCTTCATTGGTGATGGTCATATGGCCGATCTCGGCGGCAAGGCCACGGCGGCCATGCAAGATGCGCCCGTCGACGACGACACCGCCGCCAATGCCCGTGGAAACCGTGACGAAGACCAGCGAGCGAGCGCCGTGACCGGCGCCGAAGCGCCATTCGCCGAGTGCAGCCGCGTTGGCGTCATTTTCCAACCGCACCGGCAGGCCAAGCCGCCGTTCGAGAATATCGGCAAGCGGCACGTCCAGCCAGCCGGCCAGTGTCGGCGGGCCGACGGCAATGCCGGCCAGCGGATCAAGCGGCCCCGGCGCGCCAACGCCCACACCCACAATGGCGAGCGTCGGCGCCTCGGCATGGACGGTTGCCGCCAGCGCCTCAATCTGGCCGATCACCACATCGGGACCAGCCTGTGCCTGCGTCGGCACCGCCGCGAATGCCAGGATATTGCCTTCGCGGTCGACCAGGGCGGCGCGAAGCTCCGTCCCACCGAGATCGATCGCAAGGGCAGCTTGTATCGTCATGCCGCGACCTTCAAGCCGTGGAGCCAGCCGATGCGACCGGCGAGGTCCTTGTCGCCAAAGGCGAGCGAACCGAGAACCACGGTTTCGGCGCCGGCGGCACGCAGCAATGGCACGGTCTCGTGGCGGATGCCGCCATCAGCCGCCAGAACCACGTCTGCCTCGCGGCCGGCCTGCTTGAGGATGGCGCGGGCGTAGCCCAGCCTGTCGCAGGCCTTGTCCGACAGGCTCTGCCCCTTAACGCCGATTGCCGTCCCGAGAAGCGTGACGAAAGCGACCTCGGAGACGAAAGGCGTCACCGTCTCGACCGGCGTCTCCAGCCTGAGCACGACGCCCGCTTCGGCGCCAAGTTCGCGTGCCAGCCGGACGGCGCGCAACCCCGCCTCGCCATTCTCGGCATGGACGCTGATCACATCGGCGCCGGCCTCGATGAACTGGCGCGTCTGCGCCTCGACGATTGCTTCGTCGACCATCAGATGGACATGGACGGGCTTGGCCGTCAGCCTGGCGATGCGGGCGACGAGATCGGGAAAGAACAGGAAGGACGGGGCGAAATGCCCATCCGCCACATCGATGTGATGAAGATCGACATAGGGCTCGATACGCCTGAGATCGCTCTCGAAATTGGCGAGATCAGCGGACCACAGCGAGAATTCGGCGATCATGCGATCGCGCGGCAGCGCGGCGATGGCGGCAGGGCCGGAAAGAGGTTTCGAGATCATGATTGGTCCTGGTTGTTGAAACGAGCATCGAGAAAGCCCGCGATAGCAGCGCGGATTTCGGCGAAATGGCGATCCTTGTCGGTGGCCTTCGGCGTCACCTCTGCGAAGGCGGCATTGGGGATGGTTTTGGCAAGGCTGCGGGCGGTCGCCAGCGGATGGACGAGATCGATGCCGCTGCCAATCACGAGCGTCGGGATTGCGAGGCCAGCGGCCGCTGCCCGCGTGACGCCGGGCCCGTCCTCTGCGATGGCTTGCATCACCTCGGCGAAGACAGCCGCGTTTTCGCGCGCGAAGAAGCCAAGCAAGGAAGCGAGATTGTCCGGCGCTTCAGTGCGAAAGCGGGCCGCTGTCGCCGAGGCCGCGAAGGCTTCGCGCGCTTCATCCAGCGGGCGGTTGCGGATGAGTTCCGCCACTTCCACGTAAGCGCGTATGTTTTGCGGCGCCGCTTCGAAAGCCCAGGCCGGGCGCACAAGCACCAAGCCCAGGACGCGGTCCGGGTGCCGGGCGGCAAGCTGCAAGGCGATCGCCGCCCCCATCGAGACGCCGCCGGCGACGAAATGGTCGATGCCAGCCGCATCGGCAGCGGCCAGCACGTCATCGGCGAACATCGCGATCGAAAAGGGCCGTGTCGTACCGGCGCCAGAGCCGCCCTGCGCGCGGCATTCGACGGTCAGCCGGTGGTATGGCGGGCCGTCGGGAAAATTCTGCGCCGCCTGCGCTGCATCGCCACCGAGGCCATGCTGGAAGACGACGGGAAGCCTGCCCAGCCCCGTGTCGAAAACACGAAGTGCGGCATCGTCGCGAAGCAGGATCGCCGGCACGGCGTCCATCAGAGGAGCCCTCGCAGGAAGGCGGCGACGCCGGGGGCTTCGTCGGCGGACAGGCCGTGGGTGACGAGCGATCCACCGAAGCCCGGCGCTTTCAGCCGCGCGACGAAATCCGGAAAATCGACAATGCCTTGCCCGGCGGTCGCAAAGCGGCCGTCACCATGGCGGTCCTTGGCATGCGCCATGGCGATATGGCCGGCGGCCTCATCGATCGCTGAGGCGACAATGGCACGCGCCTCGTTGGGCGTCGCGTGTTCGAACAGGTTTGCCGGATCAAGCACGATCTTCAGATGCTTCGATCCCATCTCGGCGATCAGCCTGGTCGCGTCCTTGGCCGAGGTGACGATGTTGGCCTGTTCGGGCTCGATGCCGAGATCGACACCGGCCGCTTCGGCCAACGCCAGCGCCTTCGCCATCTCGGCGGCCATGTCGGACCAGGCGGCCGGCTGGCCATTGTCGGGATGATACGCCCATTGATCGGCGGTGTTGCGCGAGCCGGTGCAGAGCGTGACCAGCGGGATGTCCAGGGCAGCAGCAGCCTCGATGACGACGGTCAAGCGCCTGAGACCATCGTCGCGGACGCCCTTGTCGGGATGCGCCATGTTGTAGGTGCCCGAAAGTGCGGCGAGTGAAACACCGCTCGATTGCGCGGCGGCGCGGATGGCTGCAATGGTATCCGCCGGCATCGCATCCGGCATCGACGGCAGGCCGGCGCAGGCGAGATTGAACTGCGTCGTCTCGTATCCCGCCTGCCGAACGGCTGCGAGCACCGCAGCCGGCTCGGCACCGGGAAAGGTCTTGGCGAAGATGCCGAGACGCATCACACCGCTCCCGAAACCGAGGCGAGTTCGATCCGCTCGCCTGATACCACCGAGCGGGCGATGGCCACCATGGCGCGGATCGAGGCGATGCCGTCCTCGACATTGGCGCCACGCATCGGCGCGCCCTCCAGCACGGTTTGAGCAAGACCTTCCAGCTGGCGGCGGAAGAAATGGCCATCGGCGCCGAGCGGCTTGTGGGCGGTGGCAGTCTTCTCGTGAAATATCTCCACCTCGCTGGCGCGGAAGTACCAGGGGTTGAATGTCCTGGCGATGACGGAGCCGTTCTCGCCATAGAGCTGAAAGCCTTCGTGCCAGTCCATGCGGACGGCGACGGTGAGGTCGAGATGGCCAAGCGCGCCGCTGGCGAACTCGGTCTCGACGAACCAGCAATAGGCACCAAAGCGTTCGTTGAGGCGGGCGCGCACGGCGACGATGTCGCCGCACAGGAAGCGCGCCGTGTCGACCAGATGCGAGCCGTGCGCCAGCATGAAATACTGCCGCAGATCGGCCTTGGGATTGCCCGCCGGCTTCTTCGCCAGCTTGCTGGTGACGGGCAGCGGTTGCACGGCATCGGTGTTGGTGTAGCGATGGGTGGAATCGCAGTACCAGGCTTTCAGCGCCAGCACCTCGCCGATCTCGTCGCGGACAAAATCGCGCGCGGCCTCCAGCGCCGGATCAAAGCGCTTCATGTGCCCGACCTGCAGGACCTTGCCCGAGCGCCTGACCGCCTCGGCCAGCGCCTCGCCTTCCTCGACCGAGGTACCGATCGGCTTTTCGCACAGAACATGCTTGCCGGCGTCGAGCGCCTTGATCGACATCGGCACGTGATAGGCGTCCGAGGTGGCGACGATCACCGCCTCCAACTCCGGATCGGCGAGCATCGCGTCATAGTCGGCATAGACCCTCCGCGGCTCGTAGGTGGCGCCCATGCGCGCGAGCAGATCGGGCGCCGCATCGCAGATGGCGTAAAGGTCGGCATTGCCGGCCTTGACGCAGGATTCCAGATGCGCGAACTGCGCGATGGGCCCGCAGCCGAGCACGCCGACCCTGAGGCGTCTGTCCTGTTTCTTGATCATCGTCTCGTTCTTCAGGCGCCGTAGGAGCGCATTGTCTGGCGGTTGGTCTTCACCGCGCCGGCGGGATCGGCGGCGGCCGTTTCGGATTCCTCCTCCAGCACCAGCCAGCCGTTGAAGCGTGGCGCGGTGTTGGCGATCTCGATGACTTCAGGCGTGTCGCAGACGCCCTTGCCCAGCATCGCCCAGGTGCCATTGGCGTCGACGTCCTTGAGGTGGATGTAGCGGATGCGGTCGCGGTAGGTGCGCAGCGTATCGGACATGTCCTTGTGGCCGCGCAGGATATGGCCGGTATCCGGCACCCAGCCGACCAGATCGGGGTCGAGCAAGGCAAAGATCGTGTCGTAGTCGGCGCGGTCGAACAGCAGCGTGTTGTGGTGCGAACTCGGATGCACCGCGACATCGACCCCGGCCTTGCGGCCGATCTCGGCGGCGCGGTTGTAGACCTCGGCTGCGATACCGAACTTGTCGTCGCGCGGCCCTTCAGACACCACAGTCGCCGAGCCCATCGAGATCAGGGCGCCGGGGAACGCAGCGGCGAAGTCGATCCAGCGTTTGGCGGCTTCGAGGTCGGCGCCGATCTGATCCTTGAGCGTGAAACCGCTGTTCGAGCCGAAGGCGAAGGAAACCAGTGTCAGGCCGGAGGATTTGAGCGCGGCCGCGAATTGCGACGGCTTGTCGGCATAGCGGCCGATCATGGTGTCGGTGATCTCGATGCCGGCATAGCCGCCATCGGCGATCGCCTTCAACAGATCGTCGGGGCCGCCGCTCCAGCCCTTGCCAAGCATTTCCCAGGTGAAGGTCTGGCAGCCGACTTTGAGGTCTTTCACGTTCATCCATTCATTCCTTGATACCGCCTATTCCTTGATGCGCCCTGCGTCAGCCGTTCGATGATGTGGCGCGGAAAGAGCGGCACGAGCACGATCGGCGGAACGGTGACGACGGCCGCGGCCGCAGCCATGCCTGCCAGCAGACAGGGCCCAATCATCGATTGCGATACGCGGGGCCCTGCTCCTTCGGTTGGGATGGACATCCTACTTGACCGAGCCCGCGGTCATGCCGGCGAGGAAGTACCTCTGGGCAACGAGGTAGATCAGCAAGAGCGGCAGCGAGCCGAGCACGCTCATCGCCATCATCTGGTTCCATTCGAAGGCGTGCTGCCCCATCAACAGCTGGATGCCGATCGGGACGGTGCGCATTGACGTCGACTTCGTCAGCGTCAGCGCAAAGAGAAATTCGTTCCAGCACAACAGGAAGGTGTAGACCGACGTCGCCACGATACCAGGCAGTGAAATCGGGACGATCACCCGCCAAAGCGCTGTCCAACTGGTGCCGCCATCGACAGCCACGGCTTCATCGAGATCGCGGGGCAAGGTGTTCAGATATCCCGTCATCAGCAGGATCGCGTACGGCAGTGTAAACACCAGGTAAGTCAGGATCAGTGCGATGTAGGTATCGAAGATACCGTATGAGACGACAAGCCCGAAGAAGGGGATCAAAAGTGTGATCGGCGGAATCGTCTGCGTGCTGATGATGAGTGTGTTCAGGCTGCCCTTGCCGCGGAAGTTGAAGCGGCTGAAACCGTAGGCCGCCAGCAAGGCGATCAGCACCGTCAGCACGGTCACCGCTCCCGCCACGAAATAGCTGTTGAAGAAGAAGCGCAGCTTTACCGGATCGCCAAGGATGGCTGCATACGCTTCCAGCGTGAAGGCCTTTGGCAGGATGGTTGGTGGTAGGGCAAAGATTTCGGTATTCGATTTGAACGAACTGCTCAGCATCCAGTAGATCGGGAATGCCGCGAAAAAGAGCCCCGCTGCAAGCGCTACATGGAGCGCGACGGTGATCAGCCTGTCTTTCGGCGTATGCCTTTTCCTCATGGTGACTACCGAGCCTTTTGATAGCGAATATAGAACAGCGTCAGGCCGAGAGAGATCAACAAGATGACCACAGCGCTCGCCGAAGCCTGCGACAGGTTGTAGCTCGAAAACGCCAGCTTGTACGTGTAGGTGCTGAGAACCTCGGTCGAGTAGATCGGGCCACCGCCCGTCGTTATCCAGATTAACGGGAAGACCTGCATGGTCCAGATGAAGTCGAGCAGCGAGATGCTGATGATGATCGGCATGAGCATCGGGATGGTGATGAAGATCAGCTTCTGGTAGGCTTTCGCCCCGTCGATATCGGCGGCCTCGTAGAAATCCTTGGGAATGCCCTGCAAACCCGCGAGCAGGCTGACCATGAAGAGCGGATAGCCCGCCCAGATATTGGCAAAGGTGACGGCGTGCAGCGCGGTCTCAGGCGAGGAAAACCATTCGACCTTGGAACCGATGACGCCGATTTGCATGAGAATGCTATTCACGACACCGTTCGGCTCAAGCAGGAGGCGCCAGATCACGGCGATAATCACTGCGGTGAATAGCCAGGGCAGTATGTAGAGCACGCGCAGAATATTGCGCAGCGTCGGATTGATGCGGTCGCTGTTCAGCATGAGCGCGAAGATCATGCCGATGGTCATGTGGAAAATGACGCTCATGCATGTGAAGTAGAGCGTGTGCCACAGCGAAGCCCAGAATACGGGATCGTCGAAGATCGCCTGGTAGTGTTTCAGTCCGGCAAAGGATGGGTCGCGACGCAGCACCGCGCTGTTCTGGAACGAGTAGGCAATCACCGTCACCATCGGCAGCAGCATCAGAAGCCCGATTGTGAGCAGCGAGGGCGACAGATAGAGGTAGGGTGCGACCGCTCGTTTCAGCTTGTGGTGGGAGCGCTTTTGCCGGGTCATGTGCCAACCTTGGGATACGCCTTCAAGAGAAGGTAAGCTTCGAACAGGTCCATCTCAAATTGCCGATCCGTTGTTGCACGGTGACCAGCCCGAAGTCCGGCCACCCGGTCGAAGAGAGCAAACGGGAACAGGCCGATCAGAATTTCGCCATCCCGCCCTTCTGAGCGGTGGCCGCGGCGGGTTCCGGAGACTGCTCGCCGGCGAGCATCTTCTGGGCTTGCACGTCGAACTGGGTCATCAGGTCTTCAGCCACCGGCAGGCCCGTGAACTCATTGGCGAGATAACCGGTCTTGAAGATTTCAAAAGCCTTGCCGAAAGCCTTGTCCGAGGTCACGAAATCGGGCTTGGCGTTGACGTTGCCCGGGAAGGCGTTTGCAAGCGACACGAGCTTGGCGTTCACCTTTTCACTCATCAGATATTGGACGAGTTTCCAGGCCTCTTCCTGATGTTTCGAGGCAGCAGAGATGCCGATGCCCCAGGAGGCATAGGGAAGGCCGCGCTTGCCGGTATAGTTTTCCACGACTGGGACCGGGATGAGGTCGAAGTTCAGCTTGGGATTGCGCTTGCGGATGAGGTTCACATGCGCGAGCGAGTCGATCATCATCCCGACGCGGTCGTTGACGAACTCCTCGACCTTTTCCTGCTCGGTCTTGGTGGCGATGCCGGGCGAGATGGTGCCGGCGTCGTTGAGTGATTTGACGAAGGTGAGCATATCCACCACCGGTTTGCCCTCAAGGCCTGGCTTGCCGTTCGCCATCATCGACTGACCCGAAGCCCAAACCCATGACATCATGTCGTTCTGGACGCCGGATGGCGTTTGCAGCGACAGGGGCAGCACCCAGCCATACTGGTTCTTGTCGGCGTGCGTCATCTTCTTGGCGGCTTCGAGAAACTCCGCACGGGTCGACGGCAGCTTGGTCACGCCTGCCTGGGCGGCGAGGTCCAAATTCACGAAGACCGGATAGACGAAGGAAGCCACGGGAAACATCACCGCCTTGCCGTCCACCTTGATGATGTCCGCGACCTGGCTCTTGTCGAAACCGCTCGCATCCATCATCGGATTCATGTCGGCGAGTGCGTTCTGCGCATTCAGATTGTTCACCCAGGCACCGTCGAGACCGACGACGTCGCTGAGCGTTCCGGTTGCAGCCCCAACCGAGATCTGGTCTCGCGTGGTCGCGTAGGGGCCGCTGACCAGCGTCACCTTGATTCCGGGGTTTGCGGCCTCGAAGTCATCCATGATTGCCCTGAGCGAGCCAGCCGGCAATTCGGGCTCCCACCATTGGGTGAATTCCAGCGCCGTATCCGCCATGGCGCCGGTTGCGCCAAGCAACCATGCGGCCGCGGCTATTTTCAGCATCGCTGGTTTTATACGAAACGTCATTTTCTCCTCCTTCTTTATATTCGACCGCACAATGCGGCCGATCGTCTGGTTATTCAGAAGTCTCCTTATGCAGGCGCCTCGCCCTCGCCCGCGGGTCTTGTCGCGAATATTCAGATCGCCAGATGCGTCTCGGGATCGAAGAAATGGAGCTTAGCGTCATCCAGGGCCAACCTGATTTCCGAGCCGGAGCAGACTGTGCTGACCGGTTCGAATTTCGCCACCGCATTCGACGCCAAGCCGAAATCCTGCACCGCGTCAGGATCGCCGGAGTCCACCCGGACCGCGTCGATGTTGAGATGTACGATATGTTCGGATCCGAGTTCTTCGATCGAGGTCACCTTTGCCGGTATCGTCTGATACTTACGGCCGGATTCGAGGCTGCTGTCATAGAGATCCTCCGGTCGTATCCCGAACACGACCTTGCGCCCCGCATACGACCTCAAGTCCGGCCTGCGCACGAAGGCTGCATCCTGCAGCCGGATGGCTAAGGCGCCGGACATCAGTTCGTCGCCCGTCAGGGTCGCCTCGAAAAGGTTCATTGAAGGAGACCCGATGAAGCCGGCAACGAAGGCGTTCACCGGCGATTCATAGAGCCTCTTGGGTGTGTCGACCTGCTGCAGCACGCCGCCTTTCAACACCGCGACCCGGTCGCCCATCGTCATGGCTTCGGTTTGGTCGTGGGTCACATATATGGTCGTTACGCCGAGCTGCTTTTGCAGACTGGTAATTTCGGCGCGCATTTGAACGCGCAGTTTCGCGTCCAGATTGGAAAGGGGTTCGTCCATGAGAAAGGCTGCCGGCTCGCGCACCATGGCGCGGCCCATGGCAACCCTTTGACGCTGTCCGCCGGAAAGGTTGGCGGGTTTGCTGTCCAGCAAGGACGTCAGCTGAAGGGTCTTGGCGATCTCGTCCACGCGCTTTTTGCGCTCGGCCTTCGGCTTGCCCGCCAGCCGCATCGAAAAGCCGATGTTTTCGAACACCGTCATATGCGGGTAGAGGGCGTAGCTCTGGAAGACCATCGCGATGTCGCGGTCCTTGGGCGGCATGTCGACAACGTCGACTCCGCCGATCCGAAGGCTGCCGCTGGTGACGTCCTCCAATCCCGCGATCATCCGCAACGCGGTGGATTTGCCACAGCCGGACGGCCCGACGAGAATCAAAAACTCGCCATCTTCGACCGACAGGTTCAATTGGTCGATTGCGTGAAAATTGTTCCCGTATGTCTTGCAGATATTCTCAAGAACGACTTCTGCCATATTCCTCCCTCCACAAGTCTAAGCCACTGATTTTATGATTGTCCTCGGCTTATGTTCACCTGCGAAATGTTCCTCGGATAGTTCGGACTAAGTTCCGGTATCGAGCCGCGCATATTTCAGTTCGACTGCCGACGGCGCGTTCGTCGATGCCAGAAGTTCCATGACCTGGTCGTTGGTCGGAAGCGCCTCGCGCCCGCCCCGCCCCGTTATTGAAAGGGCCGCCGCCGCGGCCGCGAATGCGACCCGGCCTGCGGTGTCGGCCCCGCGCGCCAATGCAAGGGCATAGGCGCCATGAAAGCAGTCACCGGCGCCGGTCGAGTCGACGACGGCAACCCGGTGCGGAGGCAGGTGCCAGAGCCCTGTCTCGTCGCGTCCGCGATAGAAGACGCCCCTGCCACCATCCGTCAGAACCACGGCGGACCGCGACGGCAACCACAATGCATCGAGTATCTCGGCCGGTGACCGGCGGCCCGTGGCCGTCCGCGCAAAGCCGAGCGGAAGAATAAGATGGTCGCAGAGCCCGATCAGTCTCTCGGTGGCTGGGCCGCGGCTCCATTCGACATCGCCGAGGATCGCAAGGCCGAGATCGCGAGCCCGAGCCACGACATCCAGCGACCCGATCCCGTAACTATCGACGATCAGGACGGTCGCGCGGCTGAGGACCTCGTCCGGAAAGTCCGGCGCGGTGCCCAGCATCGCTTCGTCGTCATACGCGATGAACCGCTCGCCATCCGAACCGACGGTGATCCGCGAGCGCACCGGACGCGCGTGCGGGTGGCGCGGCGCGAACGCGGTTTCAACGCCGCTCGCAACGAGATCGCACAACACGGCGTCGTCGGCGGCACTGCCCAGCCATCCGACGAAGCCGGCGGTTCCGCCGAGCCGCGCGACGGCGGCAAGTGCCGTCGCGACATTTCCCCCGAAAGCTCGGGCACTTTGCAGAACCTTCCCCTTGCCCGCCGACAACGGCTGATCGACATAGACGATGTCGTCGATCGCAATAGCTCCGAAGCCGAGGATCGAAGGGACGGTGGGCATCGTTCAGGCACCCGCCTTCGCCAAGGCGTCTTGCGCCGAAAGGCCGTCGTGGATGACGCCCCGAAAGGCAATCGCTGACTTTTCCGGATCGCCATGCCCCCAGAGATTGCGGCCCACCACGGCACCGCGCGCGCCGGCACGGATGGCGTCCGCCGTCTGCTGAAGGGCGCCGAGCAGCGTGTCGGTCTTCGGACCACCGGCGATCACAACCGGCACCGGGCAGGTCCGGACGGTCTCTCGAAACGATTCGAAATCGCCCGTGTAACCGATCTTGATCACGTCGACGCCGGACTCGTAGCCGATACGTGCCGCATAGGCGATCTCGGCGGGGGTGAAGACGATTTTTGCCCCGTCGGTGAAATCGCGAGGGTAGATATGCGCCACCACCGGCATGCCGTAACGGGCCGCCGCATTCACCGAATCGGTCAGCCAGCGTATGTATTTGCCCTCGGTTGCGCCGCGCACCGGAATGGCCACGGCCAACGCGTCGGCGCCAGCGCGCACCGCATCCTCGGGCGTTGCGATCAGTTCACTGATGCGATCGTCTGGGGTGAAGCAGCCGGCCTGGATCACCAGGGAAGCCTTGCCCGCATATTGCGGCCACAGATGGCGCGCGGTGCCAGGCTGGATGCTGACGTAGTCGGGTTTGCCTACCATGACGCGTGCAAGCGCGCCCGGCAGATCGGCAAGACCTCCTTTGCGCACGTCGCCATAGCCGACAAAGTGGTCGACCGCGCCGCCAAAAAGATTCCCCGATGGATGTGAGAAGAGGCGCGCCAGGCGCACCTTGGTTCCGAGGCTCATGAGTCCAAAACTCTCCAATCGATTGATTTCAAAATCCTGGACCCAGTGTTTGCGAAAGAAAGGACAAATGCAATCTTTCGAAAGCTTTCGAATTCGCGTATTTTTGGTAGAGTGAACCGAGGCCAGGGCGATCGCTTGGCGCATGGAGGCAAGGACAGGGCAATGTTGTCAGAGCAGAGACGCCAATCGATCCTGGGTGAAGTGCAACGCAGCGGACAGGTTCGCATCAAGGACCTGTCAGACGATTTTGGCGTGTCGGAAGTCACGGTGCGCTCCGACCTCGAGATACTGGACCGCAAGGGACTGCTGACCAAGACCCGTGGAGGCGCAGTGACCCGGACCACGGATTCGACCACGGCCGCGTTCGCCCGGCGGATGCAAACGAACCTCGATGCAAAGAAACGCATCGCCCGGGCAGCGATAGAACTGTTCGAGGACAACCAATCGGTCATCTTCGACGGCGGCTCGACATTGATGCAGGTTGCCATGCTGTTACCGCCGCTCAGCAATGTCGTGGTCGCGGCCACGGCGATGAATATCGTGCAGCATCTGATGCATCGGCCCGGGCTCGACGTTCACATGATCGGTGGCCGGGTCTATCCAGACACGGTGAGCACGCTGATTACCGATGCCGACACCGCTCTCGGCGGCTTGGTAGCGCATCAGGTCCTTGTTGGAGCGCATGCGATTGACTCGTCACTGGATGTGGTCGACGTGAACGAAGACATGGCGCGAACGAAGCGAAACCTCGTGCGCATGGCCCGGCGCGTTGTCCTCCTTGCGGATTCGAGCAAATGGGGCGTCAGCGGGACCTCCAAGGCCTTTTCGCTGTCGAGCGTCGATGTTGTGATCACCGACGATGGCCTGTCCGGCCCGATACGCAGCCAGCTTGATAGGACCGGGGCCAAGGTGATCTATGCCTGACCCCGTCGCCGTCCCTGGCCGTGACGGAAATATCCAACGCGCTCATACCCCACGGGATTCGCATCGGCGGTCGGCCGTTTTTTCATGTCTGTCATTTTCTCCTCCTAGGGCCGGCAGCCTCCCGAAATATCGCGCCAGCGTTTTCGCATGTTGTATAAAAATTTTACGCGCGTCAATATTTAAAATGTTGTATAGCCCCGTCGAAGGCGATCCGTTGCCGGCTGGGCGGATCCAGCAGACCCATCACCGCATTGGGAGGTACGATCTAGAATGCACGGAAAATCAAAGACGAAATTCGGGATCGGCGTCATCGGATGCGGCAATATCTCGATGACCTATCTGCGCAATACCGCGCTCTTCGGCGGGATCGAATTGCGTGCCTGCGCCGATATCTCGGCCGAGATGGCGGCTGTGCGGGCGAAAGAATACGGCATCCAGGCACTCGGCGTCGATGCGCTGCTGGCCGACCCCGAGATCGATCTCGTCCTCAACCTGACCATTCCGGCGGCGCATTTCGACATTTCGTTTGCCGCACTTTCGGCCGGCAAGCACGTGTTCACCGAAAAGCCGCTTGCCACCTCGGCCGCCGATGGACAGCGCCTGGTCAACGAGGCGAAGTCACGCGGCCTGCTGCTCGGCTCGGCGCCCGACACCTTCCTTGGTGCCGCCGGACGCCGGGCACGCCGGCTGATGGACGAGGGCGCCATCGGCCGTCCGGTAACCGGCACCGCCTTCATGATGGGCCGCGGCATGGAGCACTGGCATCCCAACCCGCAATTCTACTACCAGCCCGGCGGCGGTCCGGTGTTCGACATGGGCCCCTACTATCTGACCATGCTGGTCAATCTGCTCGGTCCGGTCGAGCGCGTCATGGCGATGGCAACACGCGGCCAGGAAGAACGGCTGATATCAGCCGACGGGCCGTTCAAGAACACCACATTCAAGGTCGGCACGCCGACCAACGTTTTGTCGCTGCTCGAATTCCGCTCCGGTGCGACCGTCACCTTCGGCGCCTCGTGGGATGTCTTTCGCCACTCCAACCACCCGATCGAGCTGCACGGCACGGAAGGCTCGCTGCGCCTGCCCGACCCCGACACGTTCGGCGGCACCGTATCGCTGTCGGAACGCGGCACTGAGTGGAAGGATTTCGCAAGCGAAGGCGAACTCTATGGCGCCCGCAACTGGCCCTATGCCGCGCCCGACCGCGCCAACTACCGCATGCTCGGCGTCGCCGATCTGCTGCGTTCGCTTCAAACCGGCAGCACACCGCGCGCTTCCGGCAATCTGGCGCTGCATGTGCTTGAGATCATGGAGGCGATCCTGCGTTCCGGCGAAACACAGGGCTCAGTCGCCATCGCGGGCGATGTCGTCCAGCCGGCCCTGCTGACCGAGGAAGAGGCGAGCAGCCTGCTGGCCTGAGGATATGACGATGACACTCGACCCGGATGCGCTGCGCGTCCTCGAAATCAGCCGCGCAGCCGGCGGCGAACCGTTCGAGACCGGCAGCGTGGCGGCAGCGCGCGCCCCCAACAATGCGTCGTTCCCGACGCTGCAGGGCGAGCGCGAGCCGGTCGCTGCGACCCTGGAACAGCAGATCGACGGGCCGAACGGGCCTGTTGCGCTCCGCGTCCATCGCGGCATCGGTGCGCCGCAAAGCGGGGCGCCGGCCCTGCTCTATCTGCATGGCGGCGGCTGGGTCATCGGCAATCTCGATTCGCACGACGAGATTTGCCGATGGCTGGCCAATCTCGCCGGCGCCGTCATTGCCTGTCCCGATTATCGCCTGGCACCGGAACACAGATTTCCCGCAGGATTGGAGGATGGCCTGGCAACGCTGCGCTTCATGGCGCAGAACGCCGCCGCTCTCGGCATCGACCGGGCCCGCATAGGCGTTGCCGGCGACAGCGCCGGCGGCAATCTCGCCGCCGTGCTGGCGCTGCTTTCCCGCCATGAGCTGGCGCCACCCATTACGGCGCAGATCCTGATCTATCCCAACACCGACGCACGGCAGACGTCTGACAGCTACCGGCGTTTCGGCGACGGCTTCGGGCTCACCGCAACCACCATGGCATGGTTCCGCGACCACTATGTGCGAACGCCCGACGACATGCTGGACAGGCGCATCTCGCCCTTGCTGGCGCCTGATCTCGCCGGTGTCGCGCCGGCTTTCGTGGCGCTTGCCGGCTGCGACATCCTCGCCGACGAAGGGACGGCCTATGCGGCGCGCCTGCAAGCCGCGGGCGTGCCCGTGATTCTGCGGCAATGGCCGGGCCAGACCCATGGCTTCGTCTCGATGGGACGCCATATCCCCGCCGCCCGGCAAGCGGTAGCCGAGGCGGTGGCTGCCTGGCGCCACTTCGAGAAGGGTTTGCTGACGCCGGACGCTTAGGCCGACTGACGCATCACCAGGGTGGCACCGAGCTTGACCGTGCGTGCCAGGCTTTGCTTCGGCGGATCGGCCTCATCCAGCAAGGCCAGCAGGATCTCGACACTACGGCCGGCCATGGCGGTGAAATCCTGCGCCATGGTGGTCAGCGCCGGACAAGTGTAGCGGCTCAGTGGATGATCGTCATGCGCGGCAACGCGCAGATCGCAGTCGGGCTTGCGACCGATCTTCAGGCCACGCGAGTACGCGGCCGCCATCACGCCAAAGGCGAGACGGTCATTGGCGCACAGGATGGTGCGGCCGGGCAAGGTGCCGGCCTCCAGCATTCTTTCCATCTGCTCGTAGCCGACGCGTTCGAAGTCCCAGGTGTAATCGCGCGCCGCCTCGATGACGACCGGCTTGAACCCGGCAGTTTCCATCGCGACGATGTAGCTTTCCTGGCGTTCGCCGGAGTTGTGGTTGACATGCGGAATGTCGAGATAGGCCGGGGGCTCACCCGACCGGCAGAGATAATCGACGATGGTCGACACGCTCTGCCGGTTGTCGTTGCCGACGAACGGCGTATCGCCCTCGATATAGGTGTCGAAATAGACGATCGGAATGTCTTGCCCGAGCTTGTCGAAAACGCTGCGGTCGGAAGCCAGGCCGAGCGGGGCGATGATCGCGCCGGCGACCTTCAGCGACAGCAGCGTCCTGACCGACTCCGCCTCCAGCTTCGGCAAACCGTGCGAGGAGATGACGATCGGCCAGTAGCCTTCGTCGCGGCAGCGAAATTCGATGCGACTGACCATCTCGGCGTAGAACGGATCGGTGATCGTCGGCACGACGATGCCGATGTTGCGGGTGCGCTTGCGGTTGAGGTTGCGCGCGAAAAGGTTCGGCTGATAGTCCGAGGAGCGCAGGGCAGCTTCGATGCGCGCCCGTGTCGCCGGCTTCACGCTCGCTGGATCGTCGAAAAATTTGGACAGCGTCGGCCGAGACACGCCACATGCCTGGGCGAAGTCATCCATCGTGCGGTGCGTCTTCTCCGCCATCGATATTCCTGATCCCTTACCGTCATTGCCGAGCGGATGAGCCGTCACCAGTCATGCGGCCGTTGACCGGACGCAGCAATGCTTGACCGAACTTATTCTGTCAAATTTTTACAGTTCCCAATACAGCGCAAAAATATTACGTGCGTCAAATTATTTATTGGCGCCCTTAAATCGGCTGACGCACCGATGCAAACGCGCGGCGCGTTTGCCGCCCGACTATCGACCACGGCCCTGCTTGCCAAATGTCGCCACGCCGCCCATACACGGCTTGGGCAATCGCCCAGCCGAGGTCCACTTCTCCTTCGATTTTTTGCCAGGGATACTATCCAATGTCCGCGACGCCGTGGTCAAAGCCATGACGGATCGCTCCACGCCATCGCTCACCAGCCTGGGCTGGACGGATTTCTTCGGCGACCAGCTCGAGCCCGATGAAGCCCATCTCGTCCCGACGCGTATCGCCACGGTCCATCGCGACCGGCTGACCGGCCTGTCCCAGGCAGGGCCAGTCGATCTGACGCTGCCGGCGCAGGCGAACACCGGTGATTATGCCGTCGGCGACTGGGTGCTCGTCGACGCGCATGACAGGCTCGTGCAACGTCGCCTGACCCGCAGGACGGTGCTGGAACGGCGCACCCAGGGCGGCAGGGTGCCGCAGCTTGCCGCAGCCAATGTCGACACGCTGTTCATCGTCACCTCGTGCAATGCCGACTTCAATCCCGCCCGGCTCGAGCGCTATCTGGCGCTGGCCAACGAGGCCGGGACGACGCCGGTGATCCTGCTGACCAAGGCAGACACGGCTGAGGACGCCGAGGCGTACCAGAAGCAGGCTGCAGCACTTCAGCGTGGACTGGCCGTCGTGACGCTGAACCCGCGCACCGCAGATGCCGCGACCGCGCTGGTCGCCTGGTGCGGTGCTGGCCAGACGGTAGCGTTGATCGGCTCCTCGGGCGTCGGCAAATCGACGCTGGTCAACACGCTGGCCGGACCGGCGCAGCAATCGCCGCAACAGACCGGAGGCATTCGCGAACACGATGCCAAGGGACGCCACACCACCACATCGCGATCGCTGCACGCCATCGCCGGTGGCGGTTGGGTGATCGACACGCCAGGAATGCGGACGTTGCACGTCAGTGATGTCGCCTCCGGCATCGACACGCTGTTTGCCGAAATCACCGAACTCGCCCCGCTCTGCAAGTTCCGCGACTGCACGCATGTGCATGAGCCGGGCTGCGCGGTGCAGGCTGCCTTGAAGGCCGAGACGCTCGATCCGGAGCGCCTTGCCCGCTGGCGCAAACTGTCCGACGAAAACCAGCACAACACGCCGGTTCAGGGGGGGCCGCGCGGGGCCAAGTCTCCCGGCGGTCGCGGAAAGAGGCGTTGAGCGGCGAGGACTGAGGATTCAGAGCCGCGCTGTACCGAAGACCCGATCCCAAAGTGCCGACGTAACACCGAAATTGGCCGATTCGTCGATGTGATGATGCACGGCGTGGCGGCGCTTGAGCGTGTAGAGATAGCTCGGATGGGTGGTATGCCAGTGATGGATCATGTGGTGGATGCTGATGTACCAGAGGTATCCCAGCATCAGCCCGCAGCTTACACCGCTCGCGGTTGCGAAACCTGAAACCATCCAGACGGGCACAAATGCAACCAGCGCATGCACCCCGAGGCTGAGCCAGGTCGGCGTGCCCACCGAACTGCGCTCCTCGACATGGTGACGATCATGCAGGTCCTTGATGTAGGGAATGTGATGAAGGATGAACCTGTGCAGCACGTACTCGGTCAGCGTCCAAAGGAAGAGACAGACGAGGACAGTGCCTATCCAGCCTGGCGCACCCTCTTCGCCGGCCTCAAGCAGCCCGGCCACTGCCAGCACGGCGATCACCAGCGGATAGATCACGAAGTCGCTATAGTAGCCAATAAGACCCAGTTGCATCGTCACCTAGCCTTCGAGCCGCCAAATAAGCGATGGTATCAGATTGCCGGACTCGCGGATGAGGTGCAATGCAGACGCAGCTGACATAGCGTCGCAATGCCGTGGAGCAAGGTTCGCACCAACGATTCAGGCACAGTCGATAGGCTGCCGCCTTCGAAACCAACGTCGCAAACGGACGCATCACAATGGCAAAACGCAGTGCTGGGTTGCTGATCTATCGCCGCGGCGACGGCGGTCTCAGAGTGTTGCTGGTTCACCCGGGCGGGCCGTTCTGGGCGAAGAAGGACGACGGTGCGTGGTCGATACCGAAGGGCCTCGTCGGCGAGAACGAAGATGAGTTGGCGGCGGCTCAACGCGAGACCGAGGAAGAGCTCGGCGTCAAGGTCGATGGGTCCTTCACGCGTCTCGGCGATTACAGGCAACCGGGCGGGAAGATCGTCATCGCCTGGTCTGTCGAGGCGACCGTTGACATCGATGTCGCCGCCATCACGAGCAACATTTTTACCATGGAATGGCCGCCAAGGTCGGGATCCCTGAAGGAGTTCCCGGAGATCGACAGAGCGGGCTGGTTCACCTTGGCCGAGGCCGAGGTGAAAATCCTCAAGGGGCAGCGCCCGATGCTATTGGATTTTGCCAGGCAGCAAGGCGCCGGATGATCCGCAGGCCTCAGTACGGCAGGCCGACATAATTTTCGGCAAGTGCGGTCGATGCGGCACGCGATTGCACGAGGTAGTCGAGCTCGGCCTCCTGGATGCGCTGGCCGAAGTCGCCGGTGTCGGGAAAGCGGTGCAGCATCGTCGTCATCCACCAGGAGAAGCGCACTGCCTTCCAGACCCGTGCCAGCGCCTTGCCTGAATAAGCGTCGATGCCGGCGTGCGATTTCTCGACATAGAAGTCGCGCAAACCGGCGAAGAGATAGCGTACGTCGCTGGCGGCAAGGTTGAGGCCCTTGGCGCCGGTCGGCGGCACGATGTGGGCGGCGTCACCGACCAGGAAAAGCCTGCCGAAGCGCATTGGCTCGGCAACGAAAGAGCGCAGCGGCGCGATCGACTTCTCGAAGGATGGGCCGGTGACGACATTTGCCGCCGTCTGCTCGGGCAAGCGGCGGCGCAACTCGTCCCAAAAACGGTCGTCGGACCACGCCTCGACGCGATCGTCTTGCGGACATTGCACATAGTAGCGGCTGCGGTGCGTCGAGCGCATCGAGCACAGCGCAAAACCCCTTTCATGATTGGCGTAGACCAGTTCGTGATCGGCAGGCGGCACTTCGGCCAGCACGCCGAGCCAACCGAACGGATAGTGCCGTTCGAAGGTTTTCAGCGCATCCGCGGGTACAGATTTGCGGCTGACGCCGTGATAGCCGTCGCAGCCGGCAATGAAGTCGCAGTCGATGCGATGCGTGGCGCCGTCCCGGTCATAGGTGACGAAGGGCGCTGCGCCATCGAAATCGTGCGGCGTGACGTTTGCCGCCTCGTAGATCGTGGTCAGTCCTGCCGCGTCGCGCTTGTCCATCAGGTCGTGCGTCACCTCGGTCTGACCATAGACGGTGACATGCTTGCCGCCTGTCAGCGTCTCGAGGTCGATGCGGTGCAGGCGTCCGTCGAAGGCCAGCGAGATGCCGGAATGCGGCAGCCCCTCGGCGTGCAGCCGTGCCGCAGCACCCGCTTGCTCCAGCAATTCGACCGTGCCTTGTTCGAGCACCCCTGCCCGCACCCGGCCAAGCACATGCTCGCGGCTCGCGCGTTCCAGAGTGACCGTCTCGACGCCGATACCGGCCAGCAGCTGGCCGAGCAGCAGGCCGGACGGTCCCGAACCAATGATAACGACCTGGCTGCGCATCAGTGGCCGAGACTCTCGACCTGTGCGGCCAGTTCGGCGGCAAGGCGCAGCGAAGCGGCGGTTGCGACGGCCATCTGCGGCAGCAACAGCCATTCCAGCGTCCATGCCGCGCCCGAGCGCTCCTGTTCATGCACAAGCGCCTGATGCATGCCGGAAAGCTGCGTGGCGTTGAAGCGGGCAAGCGCCACCAGCGCTTCGGCCTTCACGGGGTTCTGCTTGTGCGGCATGGCCGACGAGCCGCCACCACCGGAAAGCTCGATCTCGGTTCCGCCTTGCGCCATCAGCGCAATGTCCTGGCCGAACTTGCCGAGGCTGCCGGTCACCAGCGACATCAGGCCGGCAAAGTCGGCGAGCGTGTCGCGCTGGCTATGCCATTGCGGTGCGTCGCCAAGGCCGAGTTTTGCGGCAAGGGCCGAGCGCACTGCCGGCCCCTTGTCATCAAGCTTTTCCAGCGTGCCGGCTGCACCGCCGAACTGCATCACCAGCAGGCGTCTCGATTGCTCCGAAAGCCTCTGCTGATGCCGTTGCAGCGGCGCCCGCCACGCCTTTACACGGTCCGCCACTTCGATCGGAATCGCCGGTTGCATGCGCGTTATACCGGTCAGCTCCCTGCCGCCAAAACGCTCTTCGAGCGAAGCGAGGCGCATGACGGTTTCGGTCAGCAGCAGATCGAGATGCTCGACGACGGATTTCAGCCGAAGCATCAGGCCGGTGTCGATGACATCCTGGCTGGTCGCGCCGAAATGCACTTTCTCGCCATGCGGTTCGCCGACCGCCGCTCTGATCTGGCGCACCAGTTCCGGCACAATGACGCCGTCCCTGGCGATAGCGGCCCGCAGCAAGGCAGTGTCGGGCGGGAACGTGGCCAGCGCTGCCACGATCGCTGCGGCATCATCCTTGGTGATGAACCCGGTTTCGGCCTCCGCTTCCGCCAGCGCACGTTCGAAAGCCAGCATCGCATCGATTTCCGCTTCGACGGAAAAGTACCGGCTCGCTACCTCGTCACCGAGAAGAGCGGAGAGCAGTGGATGATCGAAGGGCGATACGGTCATGGCGCGAGTCTCCTAGCTGTCGAAGAAGACCGTTTCCTTCTCCCCCTGGAGATGGACATCGAAGATGTAGGTATCGCCCTTGCGCTCGGCGATCAGCGTCGGCACGCGGATGCGGTGCTCGATGCGTGCCAGGATCGCATCCCCGGCATTGGCCTTTTCCTCATCGGAAAAATACAGCCGTGTGTGCAGGCCGAGATTGATGCCACGGGCGACGATCCAGAGTGTGATGTGCGGCGCCATCAGGCTACCATCGCTGAACGGCACCCGGCCCGGCTTGATCGTCTCAAACGTGCACAGGCCGGTGTCCATGTCGGTCGGGCAACGGCCCCAGCCGAAGAAATTCGGATCGGCAGCACCGCGCAGCTCGGCCGGTGAATTGTAGAGCCCGTCCGCATCGGCTTGCCAGATCTCGATCAGCGCGTCCTTGAGCGGCGTGCCGGTGCCGTCGAGCACCCGGATGCGCAGGCCGATGCGTTCGCCCTTGGTCTTGTCGTTGACCATGGTGGCGCCGAGATCGGTCGGGTAGACGCCGCCGATGCCGCAGAAATTGGGAGTCAGTCCGATGTGGACGTAAGGTCCCGCGGTCTGCGAGGGGCTTTCCCTAAGCCGGTCGAGCGACTGGGCCATCAATTGCCCTCCAGCCTGTTTTCGAACAGCGACGAGCGGCGCCCGCGCAACACGATGTCGAACTTGTAGGCGCGCGCGTCGAACGGGATCGTCGCCTGCATGTCGAGCGCGGCAATCAGCGTCTCGACGGCTGCCTTGTCGGGGATGCCGCGCGCGATCGGGCACTGCCAGATCAGCGGGTCGCCCTCGAAATACATCTGCGTGATCAGCCGCTGGGCAAAGCCATGGCCGAACACCGAGAAATGAATGTGCGAGGGGCGCCAGTCGTTCGGCCCGTTCGGCCAGGGATAGGGACCGGGCTTGACGGTACGAAAGGCATAGCCGCCATCCTCGCCCGATATGGCGCGGCCGCATCCGCCGAAATTCGGATCGAGCGGCGCCAGATAGCCGTCCTTCTTATGGCGATAGCGGCCGCCGGCATTAGCCTGCCAGAATTCGAGCAGCGCGCCGGGCACGCCAACGCCGCGTTCGTCGAGCACCCGCCCATAGACGATGATGCGCTCGCCGAGCGCACTTTCGCCGGGCCCGGCGAAATTGTGGATCAAATCGGCATCGAGTTCGCCCAGCATAGCGTGGCCGAAGACAGGGCCTGCTATTTCCGACAGTGTGTTGTCGAAAGCGAGCGGCGCCTTCTGCGGCGAGCGCAGCACTGAGGTCTTGTAGTTCGGCGTCAACGCGGGCGGATGCCAGGTCCGGTCACGCTGGAAGAAGGCGCCGGTCTCGGGCCTCCGGTTCGAGCCGGACTCAGCGGGCATTCTTGGCTCCGTCCATTTCCGAAAACACGTCCTTGGCGATCTTGAAGGCACGGTTAGCGGCCGGCACCCCGGCATAAATGGCGACATGCAAGAACGCCTCGCAAATATCGTCGCGCGAAGCACCGGTGTTGGCGGTGGCGCGCACATGCATGGCGACCTCCTCATCATGGCCGAGTGCGGCCAGCAGCGCCAGCGTGACGATCGAACGTTCGCGCTTGGTGAAACCCGGCCGCGCCCACACGGTACCCCAGGCGGCCTCGGTGATCAGTTCCTGGAAAGGCTGGTCGAAATCGGTGGCGGCGACCTCGGCCCGGTCGACATGCCGGTCGCCGAGCACGGAGCGTCGCACCGCGAGGCCGGTGCGATATCTGGCTTCGTTGCCGGGGACTTCATCCATGGGTTTCGGCTCCAGGGGCAAGCGATGCGATAAAATCGCGGATCAGGGCGACCAGCGCT
Organism: Mesorhizobium sp. M0293; assembly: GCF_040321735.1. Taxonomy (NCBI): domain Bacteria; kingdom Pseudomonadati; phylum Pseudomonadota; class Alphaproteobacteria; order Hyphomicrobiales; family Phyllobacteriaceae; genus Mesorhizobium; species Mesorhizobium sp. M0293. Next base: position 19,833 of record NZ_JAMYSA010000010.1, on the reverse strand, counting down.
TCAGGCTGTTCGACGCAAGGGATGTGGCCGGCGTCGCGGATGATTTCGAAGCGCGCGCCCGGGATCAGCTCGGCCAGGGAGCGGACAAGATCGGGAGGCGTCGAGCCATCCTGATCGCCGGCGACGCAGAGCGTCGGCACCGCGATGTGGCGTGCAGCATCGGTGAAATCCGCATCGCGAACCGCCACGCACGTCCCGATGTAGCCCGCAAGCGCTTGCCTGGTCATCATGTTCCAATAACCGTCCAGCTCGGCCAGACGCGCCGCGTGGAAGGCGGGGGTGAACCACACTTTGAGCACGCCATCCGCAACGGCCTGGATGCCCTTGCTTTCAACCGTCGCGATGCGTGTGTTCCAGCTGTCTGTCGTGCCGATCTTGTGGGCCGTGTCGCAAAGGATCAGGCCTTCGACCATTTCTGGGCGCCGGCGATAGAAGCCTTGTGCGATCAGGCCGCCGACCGACAGGCCGCACAGCACGACCTTGCTCAACCCGAAATGATCGATGAGCGCCGAGAGATCGTCGACATGATCGTCGATCGATCTGATGTCGCCGATATCGGACAGCCCATGGCCGCGTTTGTCATAGACCAGCAGCGGCATTTCACCATCGAGCGCCGTGACAATTTCGTCCCAGATCCGGAAGTCGGTGCCCAGCGAATTGATGAATATGATCGGGCGCGCATTGCCGGCCGCCTTGATGTGGCGATGGTGCAGCGTGATGCCGCCGATGGTGACGAATGGCACGATTTCGATCCTCCATCCCCACATTGCACAAGGCGTTTGGTTCGGTAAAATGATATTTTGTGCCATTTCATTAACTCAGGGGTTATCAAATCCATGTCCGTAGGCCGCATCCGGTTCCGCCACCTGCAGGCCTTCCTTGAAGTTGCGCGGCAGGGGAGCATGGCGCGGGCGGCCGATTTCCTGCATGTCAGCCCGCCGGCGGTGACCAAGACATTGCGCGAACTGGAAGAGGCGCTGGGTGTGGCGGTGGTCGAGCGCGACGGCCGCGGCATCAGGCTGACGCGCATCGGCGAAATCTTCCTTCGCCATGCCGGCACGGCGATCACGGCGCTGAAGCAAGGCGTCGATTCCGTCCGCCAGGACGGGGCGGTCAACCGGCACCCGATCCGTATCGGCGCGTTGCCGACAGTTTCGGCGCGGGTCATGCCGCTCGCTATGAGCCTGTTCCTCAGGGAGGGTACTGGTGCGGCGATCAAGATCGTCACCGGCGAGAACGCGGTGCTGCTCGAACAGTTGCGCACCGGCGCGCTCGATCTCGTCGTCGGACGGCTGGCGGCGCCGGAGAACATGACCGGTTTCTTCTTCGAGCACCTCTATTCTGAACCAGTGCTGTTCGTGGTGCGGGCGGGACATCCGCTGCTCAACCCGGGACAGGATGTGTTCGCACGGCTCGACGAATTCCCGATGCTGATGCCAACACGGGAATCGGTCATCCGTCCCTTCGTCGACCGCCTGTTCATCACCAACGGCATGACCGCGCCGGCAACCGAGATCGAAACCGTCTCGGACTCCTTCGGCCGCGCTTTCCTGCGGCAGAGCAATGCCGTCTGGATCATTTCGGCCGGCGTCGTTGCCAACGAACTCAGCAGCGGCGCCTTCGTCGCCTTGCCGGTCAACACCGACGAAACCAAGGGGCCAGTCGGCCTGACGATGCGCACCGACACGGCGCCCTCGCCGGCCTTCTCCATCCTGCTGCAGACCATCCGCGAAGCGGCACGACAAGGCAGCTGACGCCTGAGACCGTCCGAACTGAAAGCGGCCTCGATTGCGGAATTTCCTAACCCATGGGTTAATGAAACACCGCAAAATATCATTTTACCGAACCAAACCGCTGGTGCACTGTGACGATGGAGGACCACAAAGGGAGGAACAAGATGACGCACGCACTCGGCAGCAGATCCATTATTCCAGGCGTTTCGCGGCGCCAGTTCATCGCCGCCTCGATCGCCGGCGGTGCAGCGCTCACGCTTGGCGGCCGCAGCGCCTTTGCCCAGGCAGGCGACACGCTCAAGGTCGGCTTTGTCAGCCCGCGCACCGGACCGCTGGCCGGCTTCGGCCAGACCGACGGCTACGTGCTCGACCTGGCCCGCAAGGCTTTGGCCGGCGGCCTCGATATCGGCGGCAAGAAATACAGCGTCGAGATCCTCGATCAGGACACACAATCCGATCCGTCACGCGCCGGCCAGTTGGCCAAGGACCTGATCAATAACCAGGCCATCGACCTGATGCTGGCGGTATCGACGCCAGAGGTGATCAATCCGGTCGCCGATGCCTGCGAGGCCGCCGGCGTGCCGTGCCTGTCAACGGTCATGCCGTGGGAAGCCTGGTATTTCGGCCGCGGCGCCAAGCCCGATGTGCCCTCGCCGTTCAAATGGACCTATCATTTCGGCTTCGGCGTCGGCGAGTTCTTCAAGGCCTATATCTCGCAATGGAACCTGATCGAGACCAACAAGAAGGTCGGCGTCATGTATCCGAACGATGCCGACGGCAATGCCATCCGCGCCCATCTGGCACCGCTGCTGGCCAAGCAAGGTTTTACCATTGTCGATCCCGGCGCCTATGAGACCGGCACCACCGACTATTCCTCGCAGATCGCGCTATTCAAGCAGGAAGGCGTCGAGATCTTCAACTCATTCCCGATCCCGCCGGATTTCGCCGCGTTCTGGCGCCAGGCGGCGCAGCAGGGACTGATCAAGCAGATCAAGATCTGCCAGGTCGCCAAGACCGGACTGTTTCCGTCCGACATCGAGGCGCTCGGCGATCTCGGCGTGAAGATTTCGAGCGCCGCTTATTGGCACAAGGCCTTCCCCTACAAGTCGCCGCTGACCGGCGTTTCGGGCATCGAGCTGGCTGACGGCTACGAGGCGGCGAGCGGCAAGCAGTGGACGCAGCAGCTCGGCGCCTCCATGTCGCTGCTCGACGCCGGCTTCGAAGCGCTGAAGGCAAGCACCGACGCCAAGGACAAGGCGGCGGTGGCCAAGGCGTTGAGCACGCTCAAGACAGAGACAATGGTCGGCAAGGTCGACTTCACCAGCGGCCCCGTAGCCAATGTCTCGCCCGGCCCGATCATCGGCACGCAATGGGTCGCCGCCAAGGAAGGAGCCAAGTTCCCGCTCGATTATGTCGTGACCGAAAACGCCACGGACCCGAACGTGCCCGTCGAAGCCAAGCTTCTGCCTTACAACGGCTGATGGACCGCTGACGAGGATCACCTGGTGACCCATCCGCAACAACAGGCGATCCTCGCTGCCGCCGGTATCCACAAACGCTTCGGCGCGCTTGTGGTGCTGGATGCGGTCAACTTCAGCATGGATGCCGACGAGGCGGTCGGCATCGTCGGCCCGAACGGCGCCGGTAAGACCACGCTGCTCAGCGTGCTCGCCGGCGCCTTTCCGCCAAGTTCGGGCACGGTCAGCTTCAAGGGCGGCGATGTGACGCCACTGACGGCAACGCAGCGCTGCCGGCTCGGCCTGGTGCGCACGCATCAGGTGCCCAAACCGTTCAGCGGCATGACTACCTTCGAAAATGTCTTCGTCGCCGCCTCGCATGGCGCAGGCCTTAGCCGCGACGAGGCCTATGAGGAAGCGCTCGGTTCGCTGAAACTGTGCGGCATGCTTGGCGTTGCCAACCGGCGCGCCGAAACGCTCGGGCTGCTCGACCGCAAGCGGCTGGAACTGGCGCGCGCGCTGGCGGCCAGACCGACGCTGCTGCTGCTGGACGAGATCGGCGGCGGACTGACCGATGGCGAAGCGGGCGAGCTTGTCGACACGATCAAGGAATTGCGCCGGCGCAAGATCGGTATCGTCTGGATCGAGCACATCGTGCATATTCTCCTGCAGGTGGCAGAGCGGCTGATCTGCATGGACGCTGGCAAGATCATCGCCGATGGCGATCCGCAAACGGTGATAGCCGACCCCGAGGTCGTGCGCGCCTATCTCGGCGGAGGCCCGAAATGAGCCTGCTTGCGGTCGAGGACCTGGTTGTCCGGCACGGCCTGTTGCAGGCGGTGCGTGGTGTGAGTTTCACGATCGAACGCGGCGAAACGCTGGCACTGGTCGGCGCCAACGGCGCGGGCAAGACGACGCTGCTGAGGGCAATCGCCGGCGCGCACCAGCCGGCAGCCGGCCGCGTGCTGCTCGGCGGTGCCGATCTCACCAACGTGCCATCGCACAAGCGTGTCGGCATGGGCATCGCGCTGGTGCCTGAGGGGCGAAAACTGTTCGTGCAGATGACGGTCGAGGAAAACCTTCTGCTCGGCAAGACCGCCGGCCGGCCAGGTGACTGGAGCGTCGACAAGGTGCTTGAGATGTTCCCCAATCTGAAGCCACGCCGCCATGCCAAGACGGGCCACCTCTCTGGCGGCGAACAGCAGGCGACGGCGATCGGCCGGGCGCTGATGAGCAATCCGGACGTGCTATTGCTCGACGAGGTTTCACTTGGCCTGTCGCCGCTGATCGTCGACCGCGTCTATGCAGCACTTCAAGGTCTGATTGCCTCAGGCACCACGATCATCCTCGTCGAACAGGACCTCAACCGCGCGCTCGCGGTCTCCGACCGGGTCATCTGCATGCTCGAAGGGCGTGTCGCGCTCGAAGGGGCGAGCAAGGCGGTTTCGCGCGAGGAGGTGACGAAAGCCTATTTCGGCCTGCACCGGAAAAGCCCCGGGAGCGTTCCCGTATGAGCAACCAGATCATCCAGGGCATTCTTCTGGGCGGCTATTATGCGCTGATCGCCTGCGGACTGTCGTTCATGTTTTCAGTGATGCGCATCATCAACCTCGCCCATGGCAGCCTTGCCGTGTTCGCCGCCTTTGCGCTGTGGTGGCTCGCCTCGCGGTACCATGTCTCGCCATTTCTGGGCCTGATCATCGTGCTGCCGCTGATGGCGGCGATCGGCTGGGCGCTGCAGCGCTTCCTGCTCGAACGCAGTGCGCGCGGCGGTGCGCTGCTGCCCATCCTGACGACGTTTGGCCTCGCCATCGTCATCGACAATCTGCTGTTCGAGCAGTTTGGTGCCGACACCCGTTCGCTGGCGCCCTATATCGGCAGCCTGTCCTACGATTCCTGGGAATGGCCAGGCAGCATCTATGTCGGCAAGCTCGCCGTGATCATGTTTGCTACCGCCGTGATCCTGCTGGGCGGGCTGCAATTGTTTCTCACCCGCACAAGGCTTGGCCGCTCGATTCGCGCTACTTCGGAGGACCCCGATACGGCCGGCCTGGTCGGTGTCGATGCACGCCGGGCCAATGCGATCGCCTCGTCCATCGCCATGGTCACGGTCGGCCTTGCTGGCGCGTTCTTCGGCATGCGCGCCACCTTTGATCCCTATGCCGGCACGCCGCAACTGCTGTTCGCCTTCGAGGCGGCGGTGATCGGCGGCGCCGGTTCGTTGTGGGGGACGCTGATCGGCGGCATCGTGCTGGCGCTTGCCCAGACGCTCGGTGCGCAGGCGCATCCGCAAGGGTTTCTGATCGGCGGCCACGCAGTCTTCCTCGTCGTGCTGTTCGTGCGGCTTTCAACGTCAGGCCTCGGCCTGCGCGGCCTGCTGCGCTTTCCCATGAGGAAGCCAACATGAGCGCCGTCTCGGCCTCGCCGGTCATCGAGCGCGGCACGGCGACGTCGCGGATCGCCGCGATTGCGGTCGCCGTCATCATCGCGCTGCTAGCGATTGCACCACAGTTCCTGTCGAACGGCGCTGTCGACCGCATGACCGCGCTGTTCGTCTATGTGATCCTGGCGGCGATGTGGAATGCGCTGGCCGGCTTCGGTGGGCTGGTCTCGGTCGGCCAACAGGTGTTCTTCGGGCTCGGCGCCTATTTCGCCATCCGGCTGGCCGATGCCGGCCTCAACCCGTTCCTCGCGCTCTTCGCCTCTGGAACCATCGTTGGCGCGGTCTCCTGGCCGCTCTCGCTGTTCATGCTGCGGCTGAGGAACGGTGAGTTCGCCATCGGCATGTGGGTGATCGCGGCGTTGACGCATCTCCTGGTCAATCTCGACCGGCTGGTGCAAGGCGAAACCGGCACATCGCTGATCTCGCTCAATTTCTACGACGCCGGCACCAGACGCGTGACGATCTACTGGCTGGCGCTGGCCTCGATGACCGCCCTGCTCGCCATCCTGTTTGGCCTGCTGCGCGGCAGCACGGGTGCGGCGATCCGCGCGATCCGCGACAATGAGGATGCCGCCGCCTCGGTAGGCGTGCGTGTCACCGGCACCAAGCGGCTGCTGTTCGTGCTTGCCGCCTTCGGCATCGGCATTGCCGGCGCGCTGTGGCTGGCGACCTCGATCACCTTCCAGCCGAAGACCTACTTCAACGTGCAGTGGACCGCCTACATGATCTTCATGGTGCTGGTCGGCGGCATCGGCACGTTCGAGGGGGCCATTCTGGGGGCGCTGGTGTTCTTCCTCATCGAGACATGGTTCGGCGGCACCGGCGTCTGGTATCTGGTCGGGCTTGGCGCCACCGCGGTGCTGTTCTCGCTTTTCCTGCCGCACGGCCTGTGGGGGACGATCGAGGAGCGTTTTGGGCTTCTCCTGCTGCCGGTCGGTTACCGCGTAAGGCTTCCGGCGAACATCGCCGACGGCGGTACCGCGCCTTCGCCACAGCAAGCCGCAATACATCAGGAGAAGGCATGACCATGCTTTTCGGCAAGACGATCCTCATCACCGGTGTTGCCTCCGGCATTGGAGCGCGCACGGCGGAACTCGCCGGCCAGCTCGGCGCCGACGTGATCGGCGTCGATGTGCGTGAGCCGACCGCTCCGGTCGGCAGCTTCGTCAGGGCCGACATTTCGTCGAAAGCCGGCGTCGATGATCTCGTCGCGCGTCTGCCGCAGCGCATCGATGCGCTCTGTAATGTCGCCGGCCTCTCCGGCAACACCGGTGCGGCATCGACGCTGGCCGTCAATTTTTTCGGGCTGCGGGCTCTGTCGGAAGGCATCGCGCCAAGGCTTCGCGAGGGCGGCGCCATCGTCAACGTCGCCTCCATCGCCGGCTATGGCTGGCGCGCCAATCTCAATCGCGCCGCGTCCATGGTAGGCATCGAGGGTTTCCCGGATGTCGCCAAGGTGGTCGAAGACCATGCTGTCAAGAACGAGGAAGGCTATCCCGTCTCCAAGGAACTGCTCTTGCTGTGGACTTTCCGCGCCGCGCATCAGGATCTGTTCAAACGCCGTGGCATCCGCGTCAATGCGGTGAGCCCGGGGCCTGTCGAAACGCCGATCCTGAAGCAGTTCCGCAGCGTGCTCGGCGACGCCCGTGTCGACAGCGACATTGCAAGGGTCGGGCGCGCCGGCACATCGGGCGATATCGCCCCGGTTGTGCTGTTCCTGTGCTCGGACGGCGCGCGCTGGGTCAACGGCGCCAACGTGCCGGTCGATGGCGGCCTCGAAGCATCGATCAATGCCGAAGTGCTCGGCTTCTAAACCTCAATCAGCAGCTCCAATCGGAGCAGTGGAGATTACAATGGATATTGGACTTCTGATCGACGGTGGCGAACGGGCAGCCTCGGGTGCGGCGTCCTACGACCGCATGGACCCGTTCACCGGCAAACTGGCGACGCGTGCCGCGGCAGCGAGCGTTGCCGATGCCAATGCCGCGGTCGAAGCCGCCGCAGCCGCCTTTCCGGCGTGGTCGAGGACCGGGCCCGGCGAGCGCCGCGCTCTGCTGTCGAAGGCTGCTGACGTGATGGCGTCGAAGGTCGGCGAGTTCACCAGGCTGATGATGGAAGAGACTGGCGCCACCGGTCCCTGGGCCGGCTTCAATGTCATGCTGGCGGCCAACATGCTGCGCGAGGCGGCGGCGATGACGACGCAGATTTCCGGCGAGATCATCCCCTCCGACAAACCGGGCACGTTGGCCATGGCGATTCGCCAGCCGGCTGGCGTATGCCTCGGCATCGCGCCGTGGAACGCACCGGTCATTCTCGGCACCCGCGCAATAGCGATGCCAATCGCCTGCGGCAACACCGTCGTGCTGAAGGCCTCCGAAATGTGCCCCGGCACGCACCGGCTGATCGGCCAGGTGCTGGTCGAGGCTGGGTTGCCCAAAGGCGTCATCAATGTCGTCACAAACGATCCCAGGGACGCGGCAGGCATTGTCGAAGCATTGGTCGGACACTTTGCAGTCAAGCGTGTCAACTTCACCGGCTCGACCAAGGTCGGCAGGATCATCGCCGAACTCGCCGGCCGGCACCTGAAGCCGGCGCTGCTCGAACTCGGCGGCAAGGCACCACTGCTGGTGCTGGACGATGCCGACATCGACGCGGCGGTCAACGCGGCCACCTTCGGCGCCTTCATGCATCAGGGCCAGATTTGCATGTCTACCGAGCGCCTGATCGTCGATGAGAAAGTCGCCGATGAATTCGTTTCCAAGCTGGCTGCCCGCGCCTCACAACTGCCGGCCGGCGATCCGCGCGGCCATGTCGTGCTGGGCTCGCTGATCAGCAGCCAGGCGGCCGACAAGATGGAGGAGCTGGTTGCCGATGCGGTCGGCAAAGGCGCCAAATTGGTGGCGGGCGGCAAGCGCACTGGCACCGTGGTCGAAGCGACGCTGCTGGACCATGTTACGCCGGCAATGCGTGTCTACGCCGAAGAATCCTTCGGACCGGTCAAGCCGGTGATCCGGGTGAAGGGTGAGGACGAGGCGGTGCGCGTCGCCAACGACACCGAGTACGGCTTGTCGTCAGCCGTGTTCAGCCGCGACATCAAGCGTGCCATGGCGGTCGCCGCGCGCATCGAAGCCGGCATCTGCCACATCAACGGCCCGACCGTCGACGACGAGGCGCAGATGCCGTTCGGCGGCGTCAAGGGCTCGGGCTATGGCCGCTTCGGCGGCAAGGCCTCGATCGCCGAGTTCACCGATTTGCGCTGGGTGACGATCGAAGATCCGGGCCAGCACTACCCGTTCTGATCCGGCCTCGCATTGGGCGGTTCGACATGGGCGATCAGATCGCTTGCGAAGGCGTGAAGCGAACGCTTGCGGATCGCATCTGCCCGGGTGCCAGCACCATGCAGCCGGTGTCGATGCCTGCGTCACCCCTGCGGTTGAATGCATCGGTGATGTTGCTGACCGGCTCGGCACAAAAGAACGGCTCGCCCGATGGCGTGTAGAGGACGAGGAAATCGAGTGGCGCCTCGGCCTCGATGTCCAGCTGACGCCCATGCTCCGGCCAGGCGATCCGGACGCGACGAGCCCATCCGGTGAAGACCGTATCGAAGTCCGTCTCTGACACGTCGAAGCCCGTGGTCGGATTGGCACCGGCTGGCGGCAAGACGTGCCGTGTGGGCAGGATTTCCGCATCGGTTTCCCACATGCCGGACACCCGCGCCTGAACATGCGTCCACGGCGTCGACGGGAAGTAGGGATGGAGGCCGAAACCGGCCGGCATCGGGCTGTCCGAGAGGTTGCGCAGCGAGATGGCAACAACCAGCCTGCCGTCGATCAACGAGATCGCTTGCTCGGCTTCATAGCCCCACGGCCAGGAATCGGCGACGTGGCGATAGCGCAGGACGATCATGCCTGCTTCGTGCCGCACGACCGTCCATGGCCGACGCCAGCCATGGCCATGTTCATGATGCGGATCGTCGGAGTTGGTCGGCAGTTCGACGGTGCGGCCGGCGAATGTGAAGCGGCCGCCCCTTATGCGATTGGAATAGGGAACCAGCGGGAAGCAGGCCATGGCGCCGGCATCGCGGTTGTCGATCGCCGCCGAATCCGCGGGGCGCAGCCAATCCACCACGGTGCCGTTTTGCCGCCAACGATACGATGCCAGCGCGCCACCGGCGGCAGGCGCAATCTCTACAGCCGCAATGCCATCGCTGATCGAGACCAGCTCTTGATGCTGCTCGGCAACGGCAGCGGAATTCTTTGTCATCGGCACTCCCCCATCCCTTGACTCCAATTGCCACGCCTATAAGACATATCATATGAATAGTATGAAGAATAAGAAATCTTTCAGCACGGCGCGCACATCAAGAGTTGCGGTGGCTGTTTCCAGCGGCTCGACGGCGCTGCATGCGACGGTCGTCGAGCAGATCGGGCTGCGCATCGTGCAGGGCGACTTCCTGCCCGGCGAGGCACTGCCCAACGCCGACGATTCCAGCGAGATGCTGGGGGTCAGCCGCACCGTGCTGCGCGAGGCGATCAAGGTGCTGGCCGGCAAAGGGCTGGTCGAATCGCGGCCGAAGACCGGCACACGGGTACGTCCCCGCTCCGACTGGAATTTCCTCGATCCGGATGTTCTGTCGTGGCGCTACGCCGGCGGTGTCAGCGCCGACGATGTCCGGGCGCTGTTCGAATTGCGCCGGGCGATCGAGCCGATGTCGGCCGCACTCGCCGCCAGGCGCGCCACACCGGCGCAGGTCGCTGAGATCAATGCCGCGCTGGCCGAAATGGAAGCCGTGGTCGACGATGGCGATCGCTTCGCCAAACCTGACCTTTTGTTCCACCAGACCATTTTGCGCATGACCGGCAATGAGCTGATCGGCTCGTTGGCGGCACTCGTCGAAACGGCATTGGTGATGAGCTTTCGCCTCTCAAACGACAATCCGGCAGGGCAGCGCCACTCTTTGCCGCTGCATCGGGAAGTGGCCGAAAAGATCGCATCCGGCGATGCCGCCGGCGCGCAAAAGGCGCTGCTGGTGCTCATCGACAATGCCGAGGAAGACGTGCGCCGCAGCGTCGAGAACCGCAACAAGCGCCGCCAGGATCGGGAACAGACATCGTGACCGACACCAAACGCAAACTGCGGTCCGAGGCCTGGTTCGGCGGTGATGGCAAGAACGCCTTCATGCACCGCAGCTGGATGAAGAACCAGGGTATTCCCGCCGACGCTTTCGACGGCCGCCCGGTGATCGGCATCTGCAACACCTGGTCGGAACTGACCCCGTGCAACGCGCATCTGCGGGCGCTGGCCGACCACGTCAAGCGCGGCGTCTATGAGGCCGGCGGCCTGCCGCTCGAATTCCCTGTGATGTCGCTGGGCGAGAGCAACATGCGCCCCACCGCCATGCTGTTTCGCAATCTGGTCAGCATGGATGTCGAAGAGTCCATCCGCGGCAATCCGATCGACGGCGTCATCCTGCTGGTCGGCTGCGACAAGACCACGCCGGCGCTGCTGATGGGCGCCGCATCGTGCAATCTGCCGACCATCGCCGTTTCCGGCGGGCCGATGCTCAACGGCAAGTTCCGCGGACAGGATATCGGCTCGGGTACGCATGTCTGGAAATTCGCCGAGGAAGTGAAGGCCGGCCGCATGCCGGTTGCCGACTTCCTCGCCGCCGAACAAGGCCAGAGCCGGTCGGCGGGCAGCTGCATGACGATGGGCACGGCTTCGACGATGGCCAGCATGGTGGAGGCGCTCGGCATCGGCATGCCGGACAATGCCGCAATCCCGGCGGTGGATTCGCGCCGCGGCGTGCTCGCGCAGATGGCCGGACGCCAGATCGTCGATCTGGTCCGCAGGGACGTTACGATCGCGCAGATCCTGACCACGCAAGCGTTCGAAAATGCCATCCGCGTCAACGGCGCGATCGGGGGCTCGACCAACGCGGTGCTGCATCTGATCGCCATCGCCAACCGGATCGGTGTCGATCTCAGCCTTGAGGACTGGGACCGACTTGGCCGTGACGTTCCAACCATTGTCGATTTGATGCCGTCGGGCCGGTTCCTGATGGAAGATTTCTACTACGCCGGGGGGCTAGCTGCGGTCATGGCGTCGCTTGATCAAGTGGGCCTTCTTCATCGCCACGCCATGACCGTCAGCGCCAAGACCATCGGTGAACTGATCGACGGCGCGCCCAACTACAACAGCGAGGTGATCCGGCCGCTGAGCGAGCCGCTGACCAAGGAAGGCGGCATCTCCATCCTGCGCGGCAACCTGGCGCCCAATGGGGCGGTCATCAAGCCGTCGGCGGCAACGCCTAAACTGATGCAGCATCGCGGCAAGGCGGTGGTGTTCGAGAACATCGAGCACTACTACGCCCGCATCGACGATCCGGAGCTGGATATCGACGCCTCCTCGGTGATGGTGCTGAAGAATTGCGGGCCGCGCGGTTATCCCGGAATGGCCGAGGTCGGCAACATGCCGCTGCCGGCAAAACTGCTCAAGCAGGGCGTCTCCGACATGGTTCGCATTTCGGACGCGCGCATGAGCGGCACCGCCTACGGCACCGTGGTTCTGCATGTGGCACCGGAAGCAGCCGCGGGTGGCGCACTGGCGCTGGTGCGCGACGGTGACCTTATCGAGCTCGATGTCGCCGGCCGCCGGCTGGAGCTTTTGGTATCGGATGAGGAGCTGGCAATCCGCCGGCGTGACTGGAAGCCGCCAGCGCCGCCGGAAGGCGGCTATCAGAGCCTTTATGTCGAGCGCGTTCTGCAGGCCGACAAGGGCTGCGATTTCGACTTTCTCGTCGGCCGGCGCGATGCCGGCATTCCTCGGCATTCGCACTAGAGGGGCGCGCGATGACGGATGAAATCGGCTACGCGATCTATCCAAGCCTCAAGGGCCGCAGCGTGTTCATCACCGGTGGCGGCAGCGGTATCGGCGAAAGCCTGGTGCGCCATTTCTGCGCACAAGGCAGCCGCGTCGCCTTCGTCGACATGGCCGAGGAGCCTTCACGACGTCTGGTCGATGCGATCGCGGCCGAGGGACATGCCGTGCCGCTGTTCATTCCCTGCGACCTGCGCAACGTCGAAGAGTTGCAGGCGGCCACCGTGCGGGCGATGCAGCACAACGGCCCAATCCAGGCGCTATGCAACAATGCCGGCAATGACGACCGCCACCAGACCAAGGACGTGACGGTTGCCTATTGGGACGACCGCATGGCGGTCAATCTGCGTCACCAGTTCTTCGCGGCGCAGGCGGTGCGTCCGCAGATGAGCACGCTGGGCGGCGGCTCGATCATCAATTTCGGCTCCATCACCTGGATGGTCGGCGATCCGGATTGCCCAGCCTATGTCACCGCGAAAGCCGCTGTTTACGGCATGACCCGGGCGCTGGCCCGCGAACTCGGCCCCGAGCGCATCCGCGTCAACTGCATGGTGCCGGGCTGGGTGATGACCGAGCGCCAGATGCGCCTGTGGTTGAACCCAGCCGGCGAACGCCAGATCGCGGAAAGGCAGTGTCTGCCCGACCGGCTGCAACCCTCCGATATCGCGCGCATGGCGCTGTTCCTCGCCGCCGACGACAGCCGCATGTGCACAAGCCAGCAGTTCATCGTCGATGCGGGCTGGGTGTGACCCGTATGGCTGCAAAGGAAGAAGGTTAGTTCATGCGTCTTGTTCAGTTCAGAATGGCCGACGGCAGCAGACAGGTTGGCCGTGTCTCCGATGACGGCAATCATCTGCACCCGCTCGAAAAGACCAGCAGCGTGCTGGAGCTGGCCGAAGCGGCAATCGCCCAGGGCACGTCCATCGCAGCGCTGGTCGAGAAGCGGACCGGCACAGCGGCGATCGACTACGATCAGCTGTTGCGCGACGGCCGCGTGCTTGCCCCGGTCGACCATCCGGAACCGGCGCGCTTCCTGGTCACCGGCACCGGCCTGACCCATACCGGAAGTGCCGCCGCACGCGACAAGATGCATGTGCTGACCCATGGCGAGGATGCCGAGGAATCGGATTCGCTGAAGATCTTCCGCATGGGCCTGGAGGGCGGCAAGCCCGCCGCTGGGCAGATCGGCATCCAGCCCGAATGGTTCTTCAAGGGCGTCGGCACCTGTGTCGTGCCGCCCGGCGCCGACCTGCCTATGCCCACCTTTGCGCGCGCCGGGGCCGAAGAAGCCGAGATCGTCGGCCTCTATCTCAACGGCCCGGATGGCCGCCCCTACCGCATCGGCTATGCGCTCGGCAACGAATATTCCGACCATGTGACGGAAGCCGAGAACTACCTCTATCTCGCCCATTCCAAGCTGCGCTCCTGCTCGATCGGACCGGAGCTTTTGGTCGGCGACCTGCCCGACGAAGTGCGCGGTCATTCCCGCATCCTGCGCGACGGCACTGTCATCTGGGAGCAGGAGTTCCTGTCGGGCGAGGCGCACATGTCGCACTCGATCGCCAATCTCGAACACTTCCATTTCCGCTACCCGATGCACCGCAGGGCGGGCGATCTGCATGCCTATTTCTTCGGCGCGGCGGTGATGAGCTACGCCTCCGGCGTCAAGACGGCTTCCGGCGACGAATATGAAATCCAGGCACAGACATTCGGCAAGCCACTGCGCAACCGGATGGTATCGGTGCCGGACGAGGGACTGGTCGCCGTCACCCAGCTGTGACGGCGAAGGTCCGGAAATAGCGGTCCACCAGAATGACAATGGGAGATTGAAAATGGGACTGAAAAAACTGTTTCTAAGAATGGCGACGATCGGGCTCGGCATCGGCCTGATGACATCGGCGGCGCTCGCCGCGAACCTGCGGGTTCTGGCCTGGGACGGCTACGCCGACGCCGACTGGGTCAAGGACTTCACCGCTGCGACCGGAATCGGCGTCGATGTCGTCTTCATCGGCAGCGACGACGAGATCTGGGCCAAGATCAAGGGCAGCGAAGGCCAGGACTTCGACGTTTTCGCCGTCAACACCGCCCAGCTGCAGCGCTATATCAAGGCCGATCTGGTGTCACCGATCGACGTCACGAAGCTCGCCAACCAGAAAGAGGTGCTGCCGCGCTTCCGTGATCTGACTGCGGTCAGCGGCGTGACCAAGGACGGCAAGGTCTACGGCATTCCGTTCTGCTTCGACTCCATCGGCCTGATCTACGACACCGACAAGGTCAAGCCGGCACCGACCTCGATGTCGGTCCTGTGGGACCCGGCCTACAAGGGCAAGGTGCTGGCCTACGACAATGGCGAGCACAATTTCTCGTTCACCGCACTGACGCTCGGCTACAAGGATCCATTCAATCTCAACGAAGAGCAGATGGCGGCGGTCAAGGCCAAGCTGGTCGAACTCAAGCGCAACGTGCTGAGCTTCTACACCACCGCCGACGAGGCGCAGCAGATCTACCAGAACAATGATGTCGCCCTGATCTGGGCCAATTACGGCCAGCAACAGGTCAAGGCGCTGCAGAAGATCGGCGCCCATGTCGCCTACGTCAATCCAAGCGAGGGCGCGCTCGCCTGGCTCGACAACTGGGTCATTTCCAAGGGCGTCCGCGACAATGCGGCGGCCGAGAAATGGATTGATTTCATGCTCAGCAAGAAGGTCAGCGGCGAGCTTTCCGAGCGCACCGGCTTCGGCAACACGGTGACGGAAACCGGCAGCGCCGGCGGCAACGACAAGTTGGTCTGGCTCAACAATGTCGAGGACCCGCTCAAGCGTTCGGACCTGTGGAACGAGGTCAAGGCGACGCCCTGATATTGCCGTACCCTGCCTTCGAAGGACCCGGCGGTCCGGAGGTTCCGGACCGCCGAAGCGTATGCGAGAGTATTTCATGAACCAGAACGCCGACCTGCTGACGCTGCGGTCCGTCTCGAAATCCTACGGCACGGTCCCCGTGCTGCACGACATCGACCTGTCGATCCGGGACGGTGAGTTCCTCACCGTGCTTGGGCCGTCGGGTTCCGGCAAGACCACGGTCCTGCGGCTGATCGGCGGACTGGAACCGCTGACGTCGGGCAAGATCCACCTGGATGGGCGAGACATCAGCCGCATGCCGATCAACCGACGGCCGTTCAATACCGTGTTCCAGGACTATGCGCTATTTCCGCACCTGACCGTTTCCGGCAATGTCGGCTACGGGCTTACGGTTCGCCATGTCCAGCGCAAGGAAATCGCGCGCCGTGTCACGGAGGCGCTGGACCTGGTTCAGCTCGGGCGTTTCGCCGACCGCTTTCCCGCACAGCTCTCCGGCGGCCAGCGCCAGCGCGTCGCGCTCGCCCGTGCACTGATCTGCCAGCCGCGCCTTATCCTGCTCGACGAGCCGCTCGCCGCGCTCGACCTCGAACTGCGCCGGCAGATGCAGGTTTTCCTGAAATCCATCCAGCGCGAAATCAAGACCACCTTCCTGTTCGTCACCCATGACCAGGAAGAAGCCATCGGCATGGCCGACCGGATTTGCGTCATGGAAGCCGGCCATATCCGTCAGCTCGGCACGCCGCATGACCTTTACTACAAGCCGAATTGCGAGTTCGTCGCGCGCTTCTTCGGCGAGAACAATCTGGTGGCCGGGAAACTCGG
Source organism: Mesorhizobium sp. M0293 (assembly GCF_040321735.1). Taxonomy (NCBI): domain Bacteria; kingdom Pseudomonadati; phylum Pseudomonadota; class Alphaproteobacteria; order Hyphomicrobiales; family Phyllobacteriaceae; genus Mesorhizobium; species Mesorhizobium sp. M0293. The sequence continues at coordinate 3,641 of NZ_JAMYSA010000010.1, read as the reverse complement.
ACCGGTGCAGGGCAAGCTGCGATCTATCGAGACAGCGCTTGGGCGCCTGGTTTGTTCGATCGGTGACCAGCCGCATTTGAAAGCCGCGACGGATGGCGCCAGCGCCTACGCCGCATTCCGCCCCGAGGCCTTGCATCTTGCGGATGCAAAGGACACCGACAACCGCTTTTCCGGCACGATTTCCGATCTGGCCTTTGCCGGCTCATCGACCGTCGCCACCATCACGGCCGGCGCCGACAATGCCGCGCAACGCTTGCGGCTGCGCGTGCCGAGCCGTGTCAACGGCAGCACACTGAAACCTGGCGAGACAGTGTCGCTTTCGTTTGCGCCGCATGAAGGCCACCTGGTGCTGGCATGAGCAAAGCCAGCTCGACACTGCCTGCGCAAAGACGGCTGTCGCTGCTGGTGACAGTGCTGGCGTTTGCCTTGCCGGTGGTCTTCGTCCTGGCGCCGCTGGCGATCTTCCTCGGCTACAGTTTCTTCAGCGTCGACCAGGGCACGATCGTCTACGGGCTGTCACTGGGCAACTATGTCAGGTTCTTCACCGATCCGGTCTTTCTCCCGGTGTTTTGGAACACCATCGTTCTGTGCGTCTCGGTGGCCATTATCTGCATCCTGCTTGCCTATCCCGCCGCCTATTTCCTGACGACGCTGAAAGGCCGCTGGCGCTATGCCTTGCTGATGCTGCTGCTGGTACCGCTGCTGATGAGCTACGTTATCAAGATCTATGCGATCCGCAGCATCCTCGGCCTCAACGGCTTTCTCAACAAGGCGCTGGTGGCGCTTGGTGTCCTGCAGGAGCCGTCGACGCTTTTCGTGTTCAACATGAACGCCATCCTACTGACGCTGACGTTGTTGCTCATTCCCTTCGCCATCCTGCCGATCTTCCTGTCGCTGGAACGAATTCCGCAGGTGCTGCTGCGCGCCTCCGACGATCTCGGGGCAAGCGGCTTGCAGACCTTCCTGCGCATCACCTTGCCGCTCAGCCTGCCCGGCGTCGCTTCGGCGGCGAGCTTCGTCTTCGTGCTGGCGATCGGCGATTTCCTGACGCCGCAGATGGTTGGCGGGATCAGCGGTTTCACCTTCGGCCGCATCCTCTACAGCCAGTTCGGCACGGCCTATAACTGGCCGTTCGGCGCCGCGCTGTCGGTGGCGCTGGCAGTCGTGGTGATCGCGGCAATCCTCGTCGGCGAACGCTTCGGACGCAACCGGGGGATTTCGGTATGAGCGCCCTGCCCCGGTTGTCCACCATCTTTCTGGCTGCGATCACGACACTGGTTGCGGTGTTGCTCTACAGCCCCCTGTTCGTGCCGATCGTGTCTTCATTCTTCACCATTGCGCACGGCAATGTCGACTGGTCGTCGCCGACCCTCTCGACCTATGTCGCGCTGGCCGAAAATCACGACATATTGGCCGCCTTGCGCACCACGCTGATCGTCGGTGTCTGCACTGTCATCCTGTCGGTGGTCAGCGGTACGCTGCTGGCGCTCTACTATCACGGCCGGCGTTCCGGGCGTTCGATCCTGCAGTTCATCATCTTCCTGCCGTTCCTGATGCCGCCGATCATCAGCGGCCTGGCGCTGCTGATCTTCTTCCGCGAAATCGGCCTCGAACGGTCCCTTATTACGGTCGTCATCGGACACACGGTCTTCGTGCTGGCGATCGTCTACCGCACGGTGCTGATGCGGCTACAGTCGATGAGCCGCACGCTGGTCGAGGCGTCCTACGACCTCGGCGCCACGGGCTGGCAGACGTTCTGGCGCATCATCCTGCCGAACCTGTCGAGCGCCATGGTCGGCGGCGCGATCCTGGCCTTCGCGCTGTCGTTCGACGAGACCATGATCACCATCCTGGTCACCGGCACGCAAAGCACATTGCCGGTCAGGCTGTGGGCGATGATGCGGCTTGGCTTCTCACCCGACATCAATGCGCTGGTGGCGCTGATACTGATGTTCACCGTGCTGCTCTGCGTGCTTGCCGCCCGCTTTCTCATCCCCAGGCAAGTCGCGACGGAACAGACTTGAGTTACAGGGCAATTGTCATCGGGAGAAAGCGGTCGGGTTGAGGTCGAAAACCCGTCCCGGATTGAGGATGTTTCTGGGGTCGAGTGCTGTCTTCAGCCGCCGCATCGTGGCGATTTCGGCGTCGCTGCGGACCAGATGCAGCCACTTCTTCTTGTCGAGGCCGATGCCGTGTTCGGCCGAAACGCCGCCGCCGGCCGCTGCGACGCCGCGATAGACGATGTCATACGCCGCTGCCGGATCGACCGTGCGTACCTGATAGTGCAGATTGCCGTCTCCGAGATGGCCGAAGACATAGATGTCGGCGCCGGGGTCGACGGCATGGATGGCGGCGTCCGCCGCTTGCAGGAACGCTCCCATGCGCGCGAGCGGAATGCTGATGTCGACGCCGATCAGACCCTTGATCGAAAACAGGATGCGATTGGCGTCTTCGCGCACGTCCCAAAGGGCTCGGAATTCGCGCGACGACTGCGAGACGACGACATCGTCGATGACGCCGTCCTCGACCGCTTGCATCAGCACTTCGGCGAAGCGCTCGCCGTCGCGCTCGGGCTCGCTGCCCTGTATCTCGGCCAGCACATAAACTGACGAGCCCGCCGGCAGCGGCGCTGGCATGGCCATGCTGGCGACCATGACGTCATAGAGCGGTGCGAAATTGACCTCATAGGCGGACAGGAGCGGGCCGAGCTTTTGCCGCAGCAGCCCAAGCAGGGCGATTGCCGCATCGAGCGAAGAGAGCGCGCAGAAAGCGTTGACCTCGGACGCCGGCTTGGGATGCAGCCTGAGCGCGGCGCGGGTGACGACGCCGAGCGTTCCTTCCGTGCCGATGAAGAGCTGGCTGAGGTCGTAGCCGGAATTGTCCTTGGGCAGGCCCTTGAGCGAAGTCAGCACGCTGCCGTCGGCAAGCACGGCTTCCAGTCCCAGAACCTGCGCCCGGTACATGCCGTAGCGCAGTACACGGATGCCGCCGGCATTGGTGGCGACATTGCCGCCGATCGTGGCCGAACCGCGTGCGCCGATATCGACGCCGAACATCAGCCCGGCGCTGTCGGCTGCCTCCTGCACCGCCTGTAGCGTCGCGCCCGCTTCGGCGACGATGCTGGCAGCCTGGCGATCCGGAATGGCGAGGCCGGTCATGCGCTCCAGCGACAGCACCACCTCACCCGGCTGCACACGCGCGGCACCCGTCAGGCTGGTGCGTCCGCCCTGCACCACAACCGGCTGGCCGAGATCGTTGCATGCGGCGAGTGCCGCCGCCACACCCTGGGTGTCGCGCGGGCGCAGCACCGCTTCGGGAAGCGCGCCGAGCTTGCCGTCGGGATCGTCGCGATAGCGCTGGTCCACATCCGAACCGGCGAGCACGCCGCCCGCGCCCAGCCGGTTGTCGAGAGCGGATAGAAGTCGTTGGATTTCAGGCGACATCAGCCAATCCTATTCTGGATCGCCTGCCGGTCAAACGCTTGTTCGTGCAAACGACATCGTCCGCGTGACCCTTGTGGGTATGCGGATGGGCCGGTGGGCGCGGGGGCGGCCCCCCGGGCGGGGGCGAGGGAGCGCCGGGTAATAGAAGATATTTATTTCTCGCGGGCGAAGGGGGGGAAATAGAACTAAAACACCGCG
>NZ_JAMYSA010000009.1:0-101864 GCF_040321735.1 Mesorhizobium sp. M0293 | reverse complement strand
CGCGCCTCACGGCGCAGTAAAATGCCGGCGCGCCGGGAATCGACAACCGTCCGCGACAATGTGGCGCAAAGAAATCCGGCCTTCAGCCGGCCAAACAGCGCCTCGCCGCGGGCCTGATCCGGCAAGAACGCAATCCCGCCTGTCGTGGCCAGCAGGATGCGCAACGCGTAAACGGCCGCCCGCTCGTCACCGGCGCACAGAAAACCCGGATCAAGACGAATGAGGCCGATGGCTGGCTGGCTGGCGAAGCGATGGATCAAATCGGCAGCGCTGGCGCCAAGCTGCATGCGCTCGACGGCGGCCTGGCTGGCGAGCATTAACGTGCCCTCCATATGCTCGACACTCTCGCCAGCAAGTGCGGCGCGCACACGCGGCCGCTCGAAGGCCTCGTCGATATTGGTCGGATCGTCGGCCCAGCCGACATGTTCACCCCGCAAGAAATCACGAAGCGCCGAGCGTCGCGTCCCCAGAAGCGGGCGAACGATCCACTCGCGCCAGCCATACAGAGTGGCCGGCGCCATGCCGGCAAGCCCGCGGCCTGTCATGCCGGCATCGCCTGGGCCCTCATTCCGCGCGTGCCGCATCAGCACCGTCTCCGCCTGGTCGTCGGCGGTATGGCCGGTCAGGATCAGGCCGATGCCTTCCGCTCGTGCCGCCTCGGCCAGCAGCCGGTAGCGCGCTTCGCGCGCGGCGGCGGGCAGACCGGTCAAGGGCTTGGGGCCCGACCATGTCAGGATACGGTGTGGAATTCCATACGTGGCGCACAGCTTGGCCATCGCTTGCGCTTCCGCCGCCGAACCGGGCCGCAAATCATGGTCGATCGTCACTGCCAGCAGCTTCGTTGCCGGCGCCGTGCGGTCGAGATGGTGTTTGAGAAGAAGGAGCAGGGCGGTCGAGTCGCCGCCGCCGGAAACGGCTGCAACAGCGCCGCTGGTAAAATCGATGTGCGAAAAAATTCTGGTCGAAAATTCAGGCTCGATGTCGAGCATCAATGCGTGTCGCCCAAAAGTGGCCCCGGGACAACGACATGCATCAGAAAGATCAGCACGCAGCCAGGGCCTTCTCCTGCTTGACGCGTTCCTTGAGCGCAGTGGAAATATCAGGGTAGCGCTTGCCGACCTCGCTGAAGGTGGCGCAGGCAACGTCGTGCTGCTTGAGGCCGACCAGCGACACGCCGAGCTTCAGCAGCATGTCGGGAGCCTTCTTGGCCTTGGGGTAGTCCTTGCTGGCGGCAAGGAAAGTCTCAGCGGCGTCTCGGTATTTCTGCTGGCCGAGCAGTGACTCACCCAGCCAGTAATGCGCGTCCGCCGCCTTCGCATCCCTGGGGAAGCGGGCGATGTGGTCGCGAAAACCCTGTTCGGCGGTGCCGTAATCGCCCGAGAGGATAAACTGGTAGGAGTTGCGGTAGAGTTCCTCCGGATCGTTGGTGGCGGGCAATGCGGCGATCACCGTATCGGATTTGCCGGCCTTGGGAGGCGCGCTGGTGGCAGGCGCGGTTTCCTGCGCCGGCGCGGTCGACTGGGTGTTGCCGCCGGCGTCGACGACATTACCGTTCTTGTCGACGGTGATGGTTCCGAAAGTCTTTTCGGGCGCTCCCGTACCGGGAATTACCTTGCCGGGGTCGCCATCGGGGGATTCGACGATGACGTCCTGGACCGTCTTGCCGCCTGCTGACTGGTCGTTGCCGGGCGCGGCGCCGGCATCGGCTGGCGTCTGTGTTGCCGGGGCCGCCGCTACGTCGTTGTCGGTGCCGGTGGTTGCGTCCGATTTCTTCTGTGCCGGCGGCTGTCCGCCTTGCGTGCCGCCGCCTTCAAGCTGCTGGAAGCGGAATTCATTGTCTTCCTGCTGCTTGCGGATCTGCTCCTGCATCTGCAGGACCTGGAAATTGAGTTCCTCGATCTTGCCGTTCATCTGCCGCAGCTGCTCTTCCAGGCTGGTGACGGCGGCAGGATCGGACTGCACCATCTGAACCTGATCCGGTTTTTTCTTTTGACCGAAAATGCCGGGCAATTCGATGCTGGGCAGATGGAAGGAAAAGCCGCTTTCGGTTGATTGCCCTGTGCCGCTCACCCCCAAGCCGCTAGCTAGGGCGGTGACGCCTGATAGGAGCAGCAGCGCAAGCGTGCCGCTCAGAACCGATCTCAAATGCATGTGCCTCTCGCAGTGATTTCGTTAGCTTGTTTGCGCCTTCCAATCAGAATGGGACCAGCCAAGCGCCCTCGGCTCATAGCAGGAGCCGAGACTTCGGCCAAATTTTGTTTCAGGTGGCTGGATATGAAAAAGGCGGCCAAAAGGCCGCCTTTCGCAGAGGTATGTTGCATTTTTACCGCTAGACCGCCGCGCGTTCTTTTGACGCGCCGGTCGGCTGATGCCTCAGGAACCGGCGCCGCTGAGCGTGGTGACCGCACGGCGGTTCTGCGACCAGCAGGAGATGTCGTCGCACACCGCGACCGGACGCTCCTTGCCATAGGAAATGGTCTTGAGACGGCTGGCCGAGACACCCTTGGCGACGAGGAAGTCGCGGGTGGCTGCAGCGCGGCGGGCGCCGAGCGCCAGATTGTACTCGCGCGTGCCGCGTTCGTCGGCATGGCCTTCGACGACGATGGCATACTGCTTGTACTGGTTCAGCCACTGCGCCTGACGAGCCAGCGTCGTCTGAGCGTCGGCGCGGATCGAGGTCGAGTCCGTATCGAAGAAGATACGGTCGCCGATGTTGACGGTGAAATCCTGCGCCGAGCCGGGTGTTGCAGCACCGGCGCCGTTGAGGCCAAGATCGGCCGCGTTGTTCGGCGTCTTCTTCGAGGCGCAACCGGCGATGGCGAGCATCGCCACCAGCGCGATCATGACCGGGTTTCTGGTAAGTGCTGCAATACGGCCCATGCCGCCTCTCCTTCGTATTTCGAGTGATTGTATTCGAGTGATTTCGTTGATCACCCAGTAACCACGTTTGGGTTAACCGGCATTCAAGAAACACGGTTAAAATTTGGTTTAGGCTGCCCGTCCGCAGCTGTTTGGCCATGAGCCACAGTTGGCGCGGACCCTAGGCGGAAATGCGGCCAAAACGCGACGAGGTGATGGAAAAAAGGGAATTGAAGAGCTGAGGAATTGAAGAAATGACGAACCCGGCGGGATAGTTCACTTCAGCTTTTCTCTCAGATTGATCAGCATGCCGTGGACATGCGCATATGCTTGCAGCCACTCGTCGTATTGCGCCCGGCCGATGTATTCCAGATCGAACGCGTAGGATATCCACGTCTCCACTTCGCTGCACGACCCCATCGCCATCGAAATGAACCGTGCGAACTCCGGTCTGGAATGTGTCTGCTTGGCAAATCCCTCAGCCAGATTGGCGCAGATTCCCTTGCTGGAACGACGCAACTGATCGGCCAATGCGTATTGCTCAATCTTCGGGAAAGCGAGCGTAGCTTTATGTACGTCAAGAGAAACCGCATAAGCGCGCTTATAGACTTCTAGATCCTTCGCACGCTTGATATAATTCGCCGGTTTCTCCATCTTCAATTCTTCAATTCGTCATTTCTCCAATTCGCCTCTTACTCGAGCAGCGGCGACCAAGCTGGGTCCGAAGCGAAATTCGTCGTCGGGATCGATTGCTCGTTGCGTCCAGTAAGATCGACCGAAACCAGTTTGGGCCCGCCGGCGGAGTCGCGGAAAAACATCAGTACGCGGCCGTTCGGCGCCCAGGTCGGTCCCTCCTGCTGGAAGCCGGAGGACAGGATGCGCTCGCCGGAGCCATCGGTCTTCATGACGCCGATCTGGAATTCGCCGCCGGTCTGCTTGGTAAAGGCGATGAGTTGGGCGCGCGGCCACCACACCGGCGTCGAATAGACCCCGTCGCCGAACGAGATGCGGTTCTGGCCCGAGCCATCGGCGCCCATCACGTAGATCTGTGCACGGCCGCCGCGATCGGAGGTGAACACCACCTGGCTACCGTCGGGCGAATAGGACGGCGAGGTGTCGATGGCGGTCGAATTGGTCAGCCGTGTCGTCGAACGGCTACGCAGATCCATGGCGAAGATGTTGGAATTGCCGTCGTCGCGCAGCAGGCTCATGATCACCTTCTGGCCATCGGGCGAAAAGCGCGGCGCAAAGGTCATGCCGGGGAAATTGCCGACCAGTTCGCGCTGGCCGGTCTCGATCTGCAAGAGATAGACCCGCGGCTGACCGCTTTCATAGGACATGTAGGTGATTTCTTGCCGGTTCGGCGAGAAACGCGGCGTCAGCACGATCGACTTGCCATCCGAGAGATAGCGGATGTTGGCGCCGTCCTGGTCCATGATGGCGAGGCGCTTCTTGCGCGCGTTCTTGGCGCCGGATTCGTCGATGAAGACAACGCGTGTGTCGAAATAGCCTTTTTCGCCGGTCAGCCGCTCATAGATGGCGTCGGCGATGATGTGGGCGACACGCCGCTGATTGGCGTCGTTGGCGAAGAACTGCTCGCCGGACATCTGCTGGCCGGCAAAGGTGTCCCACAACCGGTACTGGGCGCGGATACGGCCGTCGGCTTCCTTGCTGACGCTGCCGGTGACCAGCGCCTGCGCGTTGATGACCTTCCAGTCGTCGAAGCGCGGGGCTGCATCCGGGTTGGTGATCTTCTCGATAAAAGCGCTCTTGTCGATGGGCGCAAAGAGCCCCGAACGCTTCAGGTCGGCGGTGACGATCTGCGAAATCTGCGCGCCAAGCGCGTCGCCGCCCTGGAAATCGGTGATGGCGATCGGAAGCGGCTCGACATTGCCCTTGTTGACGTTGAGCTCGACGAGCGCCAGCGCCGGCAACGTGCCCGCAGCGGTCATGCCCATCGCCATTGCTGCGACCATCAGGAGCGGCTTGAGGATTGATTTCATGTCTTCTCGCTTCTCGTACTGATTTTCGGATACTCGGGCCTTAGAGGCCGAGCATTTCCCTAGGATCGAAGGTGACGCGGACGTCGGCCCAGATGTCCTGCTTGCCCGCGGGAACCTGCAGGCCGGTGACATCACATTTTTGCACCGCGCGAACGGCACTTTCGTCGAACTGACGGCTTCCGCTCGACTTTTCGACCGCCGGGCGCCCATCCAGCTTGCCGGAGGCATCCAGATTGAACCGCACCACGACGACAAAATTCTCGGAACCTTCAAGGCCTGCGGGAAGGGTCCAGCAGCCGCCGAGCTGGCTTTCCAGGGCGCCCATTTCCGACCTGGAAAGCTTCTGGCCCTGGTCCTTGTCGCCGCCAAGCGACGCCTGCTGGGTCGAGCGCTTGGCGCCGCCGCCGGATGGCTTCTGCTTGTCGAGGAGAGCGGAAATCTCGTCGGCGTTGAATTGCTTGTCGTCGGACTTCGGCTTCGACGAGGCTTCCTTGACTGGCTTGTCGGCATCCTTGCGGTCCGGCGCCTTGGCGCTTTCGGCCTGTGCCGGCTGCGGCTTTGGCCGTGCTTCCGGCGCGGGCGCGGAATCCGGCAGCTGCGTCGCTTCGGCCGGCGGCTCCTGCGCTATGGCTTCGGCAACGGCGTCAGGCTTGACCTCGGGCGGCGGATCGATCGCAGCGGTCGTGTCCTGCGGCGGCGGGGTCGGGGCCGGTTTGGCCGGTGTCGGCTTGGGATCGACTTGCTTGACCGGCTCGGGCTTGACCTCTTCCTTGGGCGTCGGTGCCGGCGCCACTTCCGTTGCCGGCGTAGGCTTCGGCTTCTCCTGCGGCTTCGGCACGTCCTCGGGCTTCGGCTTCTCGATCGGGGTCGGCGCGGGCGGCGGAGCCGAGGTCATGTCGACGGGCTTCGGCTTGGCTTCCGGCGTTATCGGCTTGTCGGTATCGACGCTGTTCTCGCCAACCTTCTGCGCATCGGGAACGACGTCCGGGCGCTGCGTCGGCACAGGTGCCGGCTTTTCATGCATCACGGCCTTCTTGTCGCCCTGCAACGTCTGCGCAATGGCTTCCATCGGCACGATATCGACCGCGACCGACTCGACGTCGGAAGACGGAAGCGCGGCCGGCGCCGTCAGCGTGAACAGGCCGAAGGTCAGCGCCGCCGCATGCAAGATCACCGATGTGGTGAGGCCGGTCTTCATCTTCTTGTCTACTGATCCTGTTCCTGCAACGAAACGAGGCCGATGTTCTTGTAGCCGGCAGCCGAAATGCGGGCCATCACCTTCATCGCCGTGCCATAGTCGGTGGACTTGTCGCCACGGATGAAGATGCGTTCCTCATAGCCGGTCTTCGAGATTGCCTGGAGCTTGGCCACCAGCTCCTCAATCGGAATTTCGGTTTCCTGGAGAAATATCTGACCGGCGGCGTCGATCGAGACGGTGATCGGCTGCGTGTCGGCATTCATCGCCTTGGCCTGCGTGTCCGGCAGGTCGATCGGCACGCCGACCGTCAGCATCGGTGCGGCGACCATGAAGATGATCAGCAGCACCAGCATCACGTCGACCATCGGCGTGACGTTTATCTCGGACATCAGTGCATGGTGGCGGCCGCGCCGCCTGTGGCCGCGCCCGCCGCGTCCTCCCATGCCCATGGACATACCCATCTGCTACTCCTCAGGCCTTGGGGGCCACTTTTTCATCGATTTGGCGCGAGAGTATGGCGGAGAACTCGTCGGAGAACCCTTCCATGCGCACGGCTATCTTGCTCGCATCGGACGACAGCTTGTTGTAGGCAATGACGGCGGGAATGGCGGCGAGCAGGCCGATGGCCGTCGCCAGCAGCGCTTCGGCAATGCCGGGCGCAACCACCGCGAGACTGGTGTTCTTGGAGCCGGCGATCGCCTGGAACGAGGTCATGATGCCGATGACGGTGCCGAACAGGCCGATAAAGGGTGCGGCCGAGCCGGTGGTGGCGAGGAAGCCGAGGCGGCCCTCAAGCTTTTCCATTTCGCGCGTTAGCGCCAGGTCCATCGCCTTGTCGATGCGGGTCTGCAGGCCGAGCGGCGACTTGGCGCCCTTCTCGAAGCTCTTCTTCCACTCGCGCATCGCAGCCACGAAAATGGCGCCCATGCCGGTGGTTTTGCGATCGGCGAGCGTGCGGTAAAGCTCCTCCAGCGACTGCCCCGACCAGAACACCTGCTCGAAACGGTTCAGCGACAGCCGCATGCGGGCATAAGAAACCAGCTTGTCGACGATGATCGCCCAGGTCCAGACCGAAGCGCAGAGCAAGCCGATCATGACCAGCTTGACCACCCAGCTGGCCGAAATGAACAACGCCCAAACCGACAATTGCGCGCCCGGATCGGCGAGTGCGATATTTTCCATCGTTACGTCCTTAAGATTTTCCGGGCGAGCTGGTGGCTGGCCCTTGGCATCCCTTGTGGTCGGTTCGCACGAAGCTACCGGAACAACCCCAAACTGTGCCGTTCTCGGCCTTTTCGGGGCAAATATTGGTGAAAGGAAGGCGCTTGATAACGCCAATCTTCACCAATCTCTTCATGAACCGTTATGGTTAAGGATGGGTTAGTATATAAGGCGCGGCGCATTGCCACGCCCGGTGGCAAAGCACAGTTGATCACAATGGGGCTAATCGGTCGCGGGTAAGGCCTTGGGCATGAACGCTGCGACCCATTCCCTGGGAAAACGCCTTGGCCGGCCATTCTCGCCGATGATCGCCGCCTCGACCTTTGCCTCGACCAGCACCTCGTCGCCGCGCTTGAGCTGCTGTGCCATGAAGATGCGCGCACCGGAAATGTCTTCGGTGCGGGTGTCGACCGTCAGGATGTCGTCGATGCGGGCCGGGCCGCGAAAGTCGATCTCCATGCGCCGCACCACCCAGACTATTCTTTCGCCATGCTTGCCGTCGGCAAGTTCGGTGTGGTGCACGCCGGTCAACCTGAGATAGTCGGAGCGTCCACGTTCGAAGAATTCGAGATAGCGTGCATGGTAGACGACACCGGAGAAATCGGTGTCGGCGTAATAGACCCTCGCCATCAGCCGGTGGCCGAACGCCGTCAGCGCACCGGAAATACCGGCCAGCAGCGTCGCCGATTCACCATGATCGCCCATTGCGCTTCCTTTTTCAGCCCCGACGAGGCACCTGTTTCCTGCGTGGCATAGCATCGGATGGCACTGTTGACGGCGATGATCAAGACCTTGACGGCGGTGCTGCTTGTGCTCGCGGCGTTGGTGTGGCCCAGCGAGGCGGTAACCTTCTCGATGAAGCGCGGCCTCAATCTCGACCAGTGGACGACGTGGCCGGGCGAAGACCAATGGGGCGATGCCAAGGCCATCTTGCCCTATCCGGAATGGCGCAAATTCCTTGGGGAAGACGACCTCAAGGCACTGAAGGACGCGGGCTTCGATTTCCTGCGCATGCCTATCGACCCGTCGCCTTTCCTGTCCGGCCAGACCGTGGCGTTGCGCGACAGCCTCTATGCCAGCGTGCTGGGCTCGGTGCGCATGATCAACCGCGCCGGGCTGAAGGTGGTCGTCGACATGCACCTGATCCCGGCCGGCGGCAGCCGCAAGATCGGCATGGCCGAGGTGATGGACGACCCGCAAACCTTCGACGCCTATGTCGAGACGGTGCGCAGGATGGCCCGCACGCTGGCGAGCGAAGATGCCACCCAGGTCGCCTTCGAGCCGATGAACGAACCGATCGTAGACTGCGACAGCGCCGGCACCAACCTGTGGCCGGACCGCCAGCGCAAACTGTTCGCCGCGGCGCGATCCTCGGCGACGAAACTGACCCTGATGCTGACCGGCGCCTGCTACTCCGCCGCCTCGTCGCTTGAGAAGATCGACCCGAAGACGATCCCGGACGACAACGTCATCTGGACCTTCCACTCCTACGATCCGTTCTTGCTGACCCATCAGGGCGCGACCTGGGCCGGCGACTTCATCCCCTATGTGACCGGCCTGTCCTATCCGCTGACCGCGGTGCCGCGGGCACAGCTCGAGGTGACGCTCGACACCATCCGCGCCAGGATCAAGGCCGAGGCGCCATGGACACGGCAAAGCGGCCTGCTTGCCTATCTCGACGAACAGGTCGCTAGCATGGACAGTCCCGACAAGCTGCTTGGGCTGATGGATGGGCCGTTCAAAAAGGTCGAGGCGTGGGCGAAGGCCAACGCCATCAAGCCGGAAAACATCACGCTGGGTGAATTCGGCATGATCCGCCAGGAATATGGCAACGCCTATGTGATGCCGGCGGAGTACCGGGCCACCTATGTCAGGGACATGATCGCGCGCGCCGAAGCGCATGGCTTCTCATGGTCGGTGTGGAGCTATGGCGGCGCCTTCGGCATCGTCGACGCCTTCAATGGCGAAAAGGCCGAACCGGATGTGTTGGACGCGATCAAATCACTTCGCTGAGGCCGATCTGGATTTAACCGAGGTCAATCGACAGGATTTCGGGGCGCATTCCAAAACGCACCGGCAGAATGCTGAAGCCGAGCCCGCCCGAGACGATCAAATTGCGGTCGTTCTCGACGACATGGCCATAGGCATAGCGATTGCCGAAACGCGACGGCACAACAGGTGAATAGCCGAACAGCCGAATTTGCCCACCATGGGTGTGGCCGGACAGGGTCAGCGAGACCCGCCGCGGCACCTTCGGAAAAATATCGGGCTCGTGCGCGAGCAGGATGATGGGCGAAGTGTCGCTGACCTTGGCCAGCGTGCCGTCGAGATCGTCCAGCCCCGTGAAGCCGGCGCGATGCCTGGTCGGCAGCAGTGCGAGTTGGTCGGCGAGCCCGGCAATCCAGACACCATGCCCGTCCTTTTCCAGGCGCACGACATCGTTCTCCAGAACTGGAATGCCGACTTTCTCCAAGGCCTTGCGCGCTATGGTCGGGCCGGCCCCGGCACGCTGCGCAAAGCCATCGCTCCACCAGTCGTGGTTGCCAAGGATCGACAGCACGCCGAGCGGTGCCTTGAGACCCGACAGTGCCGATGCCCATTGCGTTGGCGTCACCGGACTGGTCACCAGCGGGATGCCGGCAATATAGTCGCCGAGCAGGACGATCAGGTCCGGCTGCAACGCATTGGCGTCTTCGACAAGCGAAGCGATCCGCTCCGGCGTCATCCAGGGCCGGCAGGCATGGATGTCGGCGAGGACTACGACGCGCAACTTCAACCCCGCCGGCCAATGCGGCGGCGTCAGCGCATAGCGCCTCACATGAGTCAGCAGCATCGGCTCGATGCCGACCGCATAGGCGCTGAACGTGGCGACCGACAGAACCGACCCGCCAATGAAGCGCAGGAACCCGCGTCTTGTTATCATGCATGGCACTCGGATCGCAGCGGCGTGCCGCAAGGCAGCGTTAAAGTCCACGATTGCGCCGGCAAGTCGGCTAAGCTGAGGAGATTTTGCGCAGAACGTTCACGTGTCCGGCATTTACTAGTCGAACGATCTGGCCCACTCGCGCAAGGATGGTGGAGTTGAGTCTGAATTCGCGTAGCCCAACCTCAAATATACATTTTTCAAAGAAAGGTCCGTTGATTCAAAAAGTGTGTAGATTTGAACGATATTCTCGGCATCTTTGGGTGTCCCCTTCATTCCGCTCATATGCAGCTGAACGGGTGTTCCCCCAAACATGTCCATCACTTCTGGATATCGGGCGTGCACGTAGTTGCCAAAAACAGACAGTACGTATCGATGCATCTCCGCTATGCCCCTCTCGTCGTCAGATGGCTTCGGAGCCTTTGTCGTATTTTCGTAGTTTTTCTGTAGACCCTCGTTGATTTCTTTCTGCCTAGGAGACACATCTTTATCCAATCTCTTTGGCTTTCGCGTGCTGTCCGAAAAATATCTTTCTACATACAGCTTTACCTTTTGCCGCTGTTCAGGATCGTAGTATCCCGTAGAAACATAATCAACTTTCGATATAAATTCATACCCAGTTCTAATTAATACACATATTTCCTGCACATATCCATGTCTCGCCAAAACGATCGTAGCGTTAAGGCAAGACACAACTCGGATCAGATGAAGAATGCAAAAATGCACTATATTCGGACTCGCAAATCTAAATGCGATTGCCTGATCGCCATCAGGCACGATAAGTAGACGACCCAGTTCAGCCTCAAGAAACGAAACGGCGCTCTGCAAAAATAAGATCTTTTCGCCTAAACTCGACAAGGCATTTTCGAGGGACTTTTCGTCCATTATTTCGCGCCCTACTACTCTTCCTGGAACAGGTTGATCTGCTGCTGCGCCAGATCCTTCGGCGCGTCGAGGCCTAGATGACGCCAGGCATTGGCCGTCAGCATGCGGCCGCGCGGCGTGCGCTGGATGAAACCCTGCTGGATCAGATAGGGCTCAATGATATCCTCGATGGCGTCGCGCGGCTCCGACAGGCCGGCGGCGATCGTCTCGATGCCGACCGGCCCGCCACCGAAATTGCGCGCGATCATCGACAGATAGCGGCGGTCGAGCGCGTCGAGGCCAAGCGCATCGACTTCCAGCCGGGTCAACGCCTCGTCGGCGATCTGGCGGTCGACATGGCCGTCGCCGGCGACCGAGGCGAAATCGCGCACGCGGCGTAAGAGCCTTCCGGCGATGCGTGGCGTGCCGCGCGCGCGCCGCGCGATCTCCAGCGCACCGTCGTCACCGAGCGGCATCTGCAGGATGCGCGAGCCGCGCCGCACGATCTGCTCTAGCTCCTCGACCGTGTAGAAATTGAGCCGCACCGGAATGCCGAAACGGTCGCGCAGCGGATTGGTCAGCAGGCCGAGCCGCGTGGTGGCGGCGACCAGGGTGAAGCGGGCGAGGTCGATCTTGACCGAGCGCGCCGCCGGCCCCTCGCCGATAATCAGGTCGAGCTGGAAATCCTCCATCGCCGGATAGAGGATTTCCTCCACCGCCGGGCTCAGTCGGTGGATCTCGTCGATGAACAAGACGTCGCCTTCTTCGAGATTGGTCAGCAGCGCCGCGAGGTCGCCGGCCTTGGCGATGACCGGGCCGGAGGTCGAGCGGAAATTGACGCCGAGTTCGCGCGCCATGATCTGCGCCAGCGTCGTCTTGCCGAGGCCCGGCGGCCCGACGAACAGCACATGGTCGAGCGCCTCGTTGCGGCCCTTGGCGGCCTCGATGAACACTTTGAGATTGGCCCGCACCGCCGCCTGGCCGACGAAATCGTCAAGCGTCTGCGGCCGCAAGGTCTGCTCGGCATCCTCGCCGCGTTTTTCCGGCGCAATCAGGCGGGGCGACAGGCTCATGACGCCTTCCTTGCATACGGCAAGGAGCTGAACAAGCGACGACTCATCGCGCCAGTTCTTTCAGCCCAAAACGGATCAGCTTCGGCGCGTCCGCATCCTCACCCGCCGCCTTCAGCGCCGCCGACACCGCATTGGCCGCGGTATCGCGCGAATAGCCGAGATTGACCAGCGCCGAGACCGCGTCGGTAATCGGCGCGGATGCCACGCCGTCGCCGAGCTCCTGCTTCAGGCCGATGGTCCCCGAAGCGGTCCCGGCATAGGCCGGCGCCTTGTTCTTCAACTCGGTGACGATGCGCTCGGCCACCTTCTTGCCGACGCCGGGCGCGCGCGAAACCATAGCGATGTCGCGCAGCGCGATGGCATTGGCGAGATCCGCCGGCGCCAGCGTCGACAGGATGGCCAACGCCACCTTGGCGCCGACGCCCGGCACATTGTTCATCAAGAGCCGGAACCATTCGCGCTCGAGCTGCGACTTGAAACCGTAGAGCCGCAGCATGTCCTCGCGCACATAGGTCTCGATGAACAGCACCACAGTTTCGCCGGGCGAAGGCAGTGCGGCCAGCGTGCGCGCCGAGCAATAGGCAACATAGCCGACGCCATGGAGATCGACGAGGCAATGATCCTCATCGACCTCGTCGAGCGTGCCCTTGAGCTTGCCGATCATGCCTGATCTTTCATGGACGATGGGCCCTCATGGGTGCGTTTCCGGAGAGATCAAGAACATCGCTATCCTGCAAGCGCCATCCTATAGGCCACGCTCTGCCGGTGATGCGCGTGGCAGATGGCGATCGCCAGCGCATCTGCGGCATGTTCGGTATCGAAAATAGCTTTCGGCAACAGCACCTTCACCATCATATGGATTTGCTTCTTGTCGCCATGACCGACGCCGATCACTGCCTTCTTGACGGCGTTGGGCGCATATTCGGCGACGACCAGACCCGCACGCGCCGGCACGAGCATGGCGATGCCGCGCGCCTGGCCAAGCTTCAGCGTCGCCACGGCGTCCTTGTTGACGAAGGTTTGCTCGACGGCCGCCTCGTGCGGCATGGCGGTGTGCAGGATTTCGGCCAGCCCGTCATGCAATTGGCACAACCGCGTCGCCAGAGCCGCCTTGTCGTCGGACTTCACGGTGCCGGAAGCAATGAAGCGCAGCGAATTGCCAAGGCTCTCGACGATGCCCCAACCGGTGCGCCTGAGCCCCGGATCAATACCGATGATGCGAATCGCTTCCGCCATTTGCCGACTTTACCTCTGGCACACAGCGATGCCAGCGAAATGTGAACAAACCGGAAACAGAAGGCGGACCGAGGTTTAGCCGCGGGCAAAAGCCGTGTTGAGCAGGCTGATCTGGTCGGAGACCGGATTGGGACGGCGCGCCATCGGCTGCATGTCGACCACGGCGCCGGAGCCATAGATCTCCTCGTCCATGCGGCGCACCAGTGCCTGCAGGCGCAGCGATCGGGTGACGAGGTCGAGGAAATCCTCGGGCAGTTCGGCCCAGCCAGCGGCTTCATCATGGGCAGAAGCGGTATCAAGGCGCACCTTGGACTTTTCCGACGCGACCTGGTCGCGGGTCATCTCGCCGGAGTTGGCGGCGCGCTGCAAAAGCAGCCAGGAGGCAACCTGCATGAGCCTGGTGGTCAGCCGCATCGATTCGGCCGCATAGAGCGTGGCCGCCAGCCTGGACAGTTTCTTCGCCTCGGCCCGGCCCTTGCCGTCAAGATATTCGGCCGCGTGTTCGACCAGGCCCATGCCTTCCTGGTAAAGCGGCTTGAAGGATTGCGAGAAAACCCGGCGTTCCGCCAGCTTGACGGTTTTCGCACTGCCCTTCGAGAGCTCGTTCATTGATACGCCCCTGCACTTGCAACCGGCTGATTCGGCTCCCTGCCGATACACCCGGAACCCTATCTGACTGAAGCTTGAAAATGCGCTTCGTCACCGGTGAAGGCAAGCACATGTTTAACAGAAGGTTAACGTCTGTCCGTTGGCCGATGCCCGAAAATGCGGACAAAAAAAGAGCCGCGGATAAGGCGGCTCTCAGGAGTTTAACAGGGAGGCGTCAAACAAAGTGGCTCCAACCACTCGGTAAGAATCCAGATCACTGGATGAACATAGTAAACACCTGTAAAGCTTAATGAAGCCTTAACAGCATGATGCTTTTTTGACCGAACTCCCCTGTCCTGTGCCGTAACAGCACAGAACGAACCTAACTTGGCCACCAGAGCAGAGTTCAGCTCAGGCCGTCAGACCGCAGGCATAGCCTTATCTTGCCTCATGCCCAGTTCAGGCGGTCTTCCAGACCGCAGGCAAAGCGATGAAGGCAAACAGCAGCAGGGCAGCGTAGAAGCCCATCGAAGAGGCCGCCACCAGCGGTTCGATCGCGGCATTGCCGGCAAGCAGGAAAAAGAGGCCGATCAGCAGGCCGATGCCGCTGATTGCAGTAAGCCAGAAATGAACGGTGGCGAGCGTCTTTTGCCCGATTACCGGAAACAGATGGTAGAAGAAGGCGAAGACCGCCGACATCAGCCATCCGGCCACCATCGTGTGGGCATGGGTCGGCATCTGGCCGTGATCCTGGCTGATCGCCATGTACAGGCCGAGCGCCATGCCGCACAGCGCATAGATGATGGCCAGCGTGAAGAAATTCCGTGCTACCCCTTGCATAATGTTCCCCCGAATTGCCTCTTCCCGTTTGCGGGAATGGGTTGATCGTCAGGCGATTCCTGTCGCCACCGGGCTCCCGGCGTCGGCGCACTAGCATCGGCAATGTTTCCGGATGATGTCGCGCCAACCCCTCCCGACATCCGTACATTAGCAGAAAATCAGATTGCGCAATCACTATCTCAGCCGCTTCGTTCATTGGCAGGGCGCTGAAACAGAGCCGGGTTTTTCGCGACATCGTTCCGAAACAGGCGCCGCGCTAAACGCCTGCTCCTCTGACGGCCGGCGCAAATCCGCACCGCCGCAAACCTGACCGGAATATTGCAGGAGCAACCCATGGACTGGTACTCGATCGTCAAATTCCTCCACGTCATCTCGGCCATTCTGTGGGTCGGTGGCGGCTTCGTGCTGTTCCTGCTCGGCATGCTTGCCGAACGGGCGGGCAACATCGAGGACAAGCTGCAGGCGATGCGCGCCAGCGGCCAGCTGGGCGGCAGGTTTTTCGCGCCGATGTCGATGCTGACGCTGATCTTCGGCCTCATCATGTGCTGGTTCTGGGTCGGCTTCTCCGATCTGTGGATACTGATCGGCCTTGCCGGCTATGCCACGACCTTTTCGATCGGCATGTTGATCTTCAAGCCGACCGGCGAGCGCATGGGCGCGATGATCGCCAAGGAGGGTGTCACACCGGCTGTTCTTGCCATCGGTCAGCGCATGATGAGCGCGGCACGCTTCGACTATGCGGTGATGCTGGTGATCATTGCCGACATGGTGCTCAAGCCGACCGCACATGATATCGGCATCCTCGCCGGCATGGTGCTGGTCGTCGTGGTGGGTGCCGCACTGGCCTTTGGCGGCAACCGTCGCCTTGTGCCGAGCGCCGCCTGACCCTCAGTGAAGGCGGCTACGCGGCCGCCTCACCTTCCTACATAAGGCCCGCGATGCCGTCCCAAAGCAGCTTCAGCGCCACGACCGCGACGGTTGCGTAGGTGAAGGGATAGAATGTTTCCGGGCGCATCCGCCGCACCAGCCACGCCCCGGCGATGGTCGACAGCGGCGCCAGCGGCATCAGCACCGCCGACGCCGTCAGATTGGCGGTGTCGAACTGGCCGAGCGCGAAATAAGGCACCAGCTTCAGCGCATTGGTGGCGGCAAAGAAGATCGCCGCTGTGCCCGACAACACCTTCGGGTCGAGCCGGATCGGCAAGGCATAGACCTGGAAAGGCGGGCCGCCAACATGGGCGACGAAGCTAGTGAAACCAGCGACCGTGCCCCAGACGGCGGCGGCGGCACGGTTGGGCGCGGCCGCGTGATCGGCGCCGTGACGAAACTGCAGATAGAGCCAGCGCAGGACGAAAATGATGGCGACCGCGCCGACGATCAGCCGCACCGCCTCTTCGGTAACGAGTGCCGCCGTCAGCCAGCCGAGACCAATGCCGATGACGGCGCCCGGCATCATGTCGACCAGCATCTTTCTGTTATAGACACCCCACCATGTCCACACCGACACGATGTCCATCAGGCACAAGATCGGCAGCAGGATGGCGGCGGCCTGCACAGGCGGCATGGTCAGCGCCATCAGCGGCACGCCGACGAAACCGACGGCGCCGCCGAACCCACCCTTGGACAGGCCGACCAGAATGACCGCCGGAAGGGCAGCCGCATAGAACCACGGATCGAGAAGCAGGCCGGACATGGGAGGGAACTGGTCTAGAGGGAAAGCGTATCGACGCTTGAATAGCCCAGAATCCCGAGCGGAGCGACAGCAAATATCGGGATGGCCGCCCCACCATTGGCTGTCGGCAGCCTTTGCCTATGGGCGGGCCGAGACCAGCAGGAACATCGGCCGCTCTAGTTCCTCGGCCAGTTCGGGTTTGGCCGCGATCTGCGCGTCGGTCGGGCGGAACTCCTCGACATGGCTGATGGTGAAGCCGGACCTGATCAGAGCGTTGAGCGTGGTGCCGATCGTGCGGTGATGTTTCACCACGCCCTTGGCCAGCCAGTCCGTCCGGCGTGGCGCCTCCACCAGATACTGGTCGACAGGCCATGTCTTGCGGCCCTCGGCATCGATCACCCAGCCGGGATTGGTGGGCGCCATGAAAATCGGATGTTCCGTCGAGAAAACGAAATGCCCACCGGACCCCAGCGCCTGATGCACGGTCCTGAACAGACGCATCACGTCCTCGACATAGTGCAAGGCGAGCGAACTGTAGACGAGATCGAAACTGGCTTGCGGCAGACTAAGCTGATCGAGATCGGCCTTCGCATAGGTGATGCCGGCGTCCGGGCCGGCGGCCATCGCCTGGGCAAGCATCTTTTCGGAAAGATCCAGGCCAAGAACGTCTTTGGCCCCATGCTCGCGCGCCCAGCGACAGAACCAGCCGAAGCCGCAGCCGAGATCGACGACCCTCAAGCCGCTGACATCGGGCAGCATCGCGCGCAGCGCCGGCCACTCAGCGGCGCCATCCAGGCCTTCGACGGAACGGCCGAGCTGGCTGTAGCCTGCGAAGAAATCCTCCCGGTCGTATATATTCTGCGCCATGACGGTCTCGATTCGCTTGGGTCGGCACCATAACCAGCCGGCCGCCGGCTTTCCACCCGACTCGATCGGCCTTCTGAAAGCCGGGCCCGACCGGTCCGGTTCAGGATGCCTGCAAGACTTTTGCCCTGTCGCGAGACGCGGTTGCATCGAGCGGTGGCGGCCGCCGACGGATCGGCTGCGCCTTGATGATGGCAGTGCTGGTCTCGGCCTTGTCGGCGATGCGGTCCAAAATCCCGTCGAGATCACCGATCGAGCGCACGAACAGCCGGGCGACGAAACAGTCATCGCCCGTCACCTTGTCGCATTCGCCGAATTCGGGGATTTCCTCGATCAGCTTCTGGACGATGTGCAGTTTGCCCGGCAGAGGCCGGATGCGCACGATCGCCTGCAAGGTATAACCGAGCGCCAGCGGATCGATCTCGACAGTGAACGCCCGGATGACGCCGCGCTCCTCAAGCCGTCGAAGCCGCTCCGAAACGCTTGGCGACGATAGCCCGACCTGGCTGGCCAGCTCCTTCAGCGAGGTCCGCGCATCCCTAACCAGGATTTCAAGGAGATTTCGGTCGAGATCATCAAGCATTTTACATTTCTCGCTGATTTGGAGCCATCGCCTAATATAATTAGGATATTTACCCATACCTCCTTTTTCATCCGATGGAAAGCCGCGTTGCCGCATGAGATTATAGCGGTTGAACTGATACGGAGGTTTGTTGTGAACGATACAGTGCGCGGCACGGTCGAAATGTCCGCCGCAATGGCTATCCTGGGAACGATCGGATGGTTCGTCGTCCTGTCCGGCCAGCCGATCATGGATGTGGTGTTCTGGCGCTGCGCGTTCGGCGCGCTGACGCTGCTTATCATCTGCGCCGGGCTGGGGTTGCTGCGCAACAGGCTGTCGCTGCGCATCATCGGCATCGCCGCGCTCGGCGGCGTCGCCATCGTCGTCAACTGGCTTTTGCTGTTCAGTGCATTCTCGCGCGCATCGATCTCGATCGCCACGGCCGTCTACAACACGCAGCCCTTCATGCTGGTCGGCTTCGGCGCGCTCTTCTTCGCCGAGCGGCTGACCCTGACCAAGTTGACCTGGCTGGCCATCGCCTTCGCCGGCATGGTGCTGATCGTTGAGGCCGCTCCCGACGCCGGTGATGTCGGGACGGATTACTCTACCGGCATCGTCATGGCGTTGGGTGCGGCTTTCTTCTGGGCCGTCGCCGCCATCGTCACCAAGAAGCTCAAGGGCACGCCGCCTCACCTGATCGCGCTGATCCAGGTCTGCGTCGGCGTAGTCATGCTGGCGCCTTTCGCCGATCTATCCCAGCTTCCGGCCGATGCATGGAGCTGGACCATGCTGGCGACGCTCGGAATCGTCCATACTGGCCTCATGTACATATTGATGTACGGCGCCATCCAGAAGCTGCCGACGCATCTGCAGGGGTCGCTGTCCTTCATCTACCCGGTGGTCGCGATCCTGGTCGATGTCGTTGCCTTCGGCCATCGGCTGCATCTGAGCCAGATCGTCGGCGCCGCCGCCATCCTGATCGCCGCCGCCGGCATGAATCTGGGCTGGACGCTGTGGAGGGCCAAACCACCCGTCGCAAGCCCGCACCCGATCAAATAAAGCGGTCCGCCGGCGTCTGGCGGGCCAACATCGCGATCCCGGCTGCCCGCCTGTTCAAAGCGGGCACTTTGCTCTATGCCGCAATCCAACCATCTTCGCCCGGCATAGGCGAAACGCGGGACCCGAAGAACCATGAATGACGCAACGCCCCCCAACCGCTGTCGCATCGTGCTGATCGCGCCGCCCGGAGTGCCGGCGGCCCGTATCGCCGCCGCATTCGAAGGCGGCGACGTCGCTTCGCTGATCCTGCCCGAGAACGGCATGGATGAGGCCTCCTTCCAGGCTTTCGCCGAACAGATCGTGCCGGCAGCGCAAGCCGCCGGTGCGGCCGTCATCATCGCCGGCGACACCCGCATAGCCGGCCGCGTCCAGGCCGACGGTATCCATGTCGAGGTCTCCAAGGCCGAACTCGCCGAGACGATCGAGCATTTCCAGGCAAAGATGATGGTCGGCACCGGCGGCGCCAAGACGCGTGACGACGCGCTCGAGCTTGGCGAAACACGGCCCGACTACATCTTCTTCGGCCGCTTCGGTTACGACAACAAGCCCGAACCACACCCGCGCAACCTGTCGCTCGGCAGATGGTGGGCGGACATGATCCAGATCCCGTGCATCGTCATGGCCGGATCCGACATCGCCTCGGTCGAAGCAGTGGGCGCCACCGGTGCCGAATTCGTGGCGCTGTCGAGCGCCGTGTTTGCCGACGGCACCGATCCCAGGACAGCGGTCGCCACCGCCAACGCGCTGCTCGACGAGACCGCGCCGCGCTTCGAGGACTGACGTGCCCTCGGCGACGCTTCCCTTCCAGGCTCTGCTTGCGGTGCTGATGGTCCAGGCAGCGGCAGCGGAGACCATCCCGCTGCCTCAGCCCAAGCCGGAACCCGGCATCCACACCGACAAGCCGATCGACAAGCCGTTGCCGCAGCCCGCCACCCCGGCAGAACCGGCGCCGCTGCCGTCGGCCGACGCCATCAACCCCGACCGCTTCGGTGCAAAACCCGCCGATGCGGCCTATGGTGCCTTCCAGCGCGGGCTCTACAAGACGGCCTACAATCTCGCGCTGGTCCGGGCGCAAAAAGGCGATCCTGCCGCGCAGACGCTGGTCGCCGAGATCCTGTCGCGAGGGCTCGGTGTGCCGCTCAATTCGGCGGAAGCGGCGAAATGGTACGCGCTCGCCGCCGAACAGGGCGTGCCGGAATCGCAGTTCCAGTATGCGCTGATGCTGCTCGACGGCCGCTACGTCAAGAAGGACGAAAAGGCAGCCTATGCCTTGATGCAGGCCGCCGCGGAAGCCGGCAACCGGCTGGCGCAGTTCAATTTCGCGCAGATGCTGGTCCAGCAGGACCCCGGCGACGCCGGCATAGCCAAGGCGGTCTCCTACTATGAGCGCGCCGCCGCGACCGGCCTCGCCGACGCGCAATATGCGATGTCGCAGATCTACGCCAATGGCGTCGGCGGCAAGCCGCGCGACGATGCGCAGGCAAGGCGCCTTCTGGCGCAGGCGGCACGGCAGAATTACGACACCGCGCAGATCGACCTCGCCGCCTGGATGATTGAAGGCCGCGGCGGTGCGCGCGACCTGAAATCCGCCTTCGGCTGGACGAAGCAGGCGGCGGAAGGCGGCAATATCGCCGCCCAGAACCGCCTGGCAAAACTCTATATGCAAGGCATCGGCACCGATCCGGATCTCGTCCTTGCCGGCGCCTGGTACATCATCGCCCGCCGCGCCGGCCTCATCGATCCGCAGATGGACGATTTCCTGCAGGGGCTGAGCGACGACGAGACCAAGCAGGCCCTGCAGAAGGCGAACCGCCTGCCGTAGCGGCCTCTCCAACCCGACCCCGACTTGGCGCTCCCTTGCCTCTTCGGGTGATTTGTGGTCTTGGGAGCCCGAAATCGCTTTCGCAGCGAACATCCCATACCAACGGCCTGGCCGTGGGTAGCATCCCGGATCACCTCATCATGGCCAAGATCAATGGCAACGAAATCCGTCCCGGCTATGTCATCGAGCATGATGGCGGCCTTTGGGTGGCGGTCAGAACCAACACCGTCAAGCCCGGCAAGGGCGGCGCGTACAACCAGGTCGAACTGAAGAACCTCATCAACGGCACCAAGCTCAACGAGCGCTTCCGCTCGGCCGAGACGGTCGAACAGATCCGGCTCGACCTGAAGGATTTTTCATTCCTCTATGCGCAGGAAGATGCGCTGGTGTTCATGGACACCCAGAGCTACGAGCAGCTCGAACTGAACAAGGACTTCGTCGGCGATCGTGCTGCGTTCCTGCAGGACGGCATGATGGTGACAGTCCAGCTCTACGAAGAGAGGCCGATCGGCATATCGCTGCCCGACTATGTGACGCTGACCATCACCGAGGCGGACCCGGTGGTGAAGGGTCAGACGGCGGCATCCTCCTACAAGCCGGCGATCCTGGAAAACGGCATCCGCGTGCTGGTACCACCATTCATCGGCGCCGGCGAGCGCATCATCGTCGACACCAACGAAATCACCTACGTGCGCCGCGCAGACTGATGCATGTCGCCCAAAAGTGGCCCCGGTTTTGGGTCACCGACATGCATCAAGCCAGAGCTTAAAGAGCAGCAGGAAGAACCAGTATGGCACGCTCAGCCCTCCTCAACGTCATGGTCCAGGCCGCAATGAAAGCCGGCCGCTCGCTGTCGCGCGACTTCGGCGAGGTGCAGAACCTGCAGGTCTCGATGAAAGGCCCCGGCGACTATGTCAGCCAGGCCGACCGCAAGGCCGAGGACATCGTCTTTGCCGAGCTGTCCAAGGCACGGCCGGGCTATGCCTTCCTGATGGAAGAGCGCGGTGCGGTCGAAGGTGACGATAGCCAGCATCGCTGGATCGTCGATCCGCTCGACGGCACCACCAATTTCCTGCACGGCATCCCGCTCTTTGCCGTTTCGATCGCATTGGAACGCCAGGGCCAGATCGTTGCCGGCGTCATCTACAATCCGGCGATGGACGAACTCTACACCTGCGAACGCGGTGGCGGCGCCTTCATGAACGACCGCCGCTTGCGCGTCGCCGGCCGCACCAAGCTGGTCGACACAGTGATCGGTTGCGGCGTGCCGCATCTCGGCCGTGGCCACCACGGCAATTTCCTCGTCGAGCTACGCAACGTCATGGCCGAGGTCTCGGGCGTCCGTCGTATGGGTGCCGTCTCGCTCGATCTGGCCTATGTCGCCGCCGGTCGCATGGACGGGTTCTGGGAAACCGGGCTGTCTGCCTGGGACATTGCCGCCGGGCTGCTTTTGATCCGCGAGGCGGGCGGCTTCGCCTCCGACATGGATGGCGGCCAGGACATGCTCGACAACGGCTCGGTTGTCGCCGGCAACGAGATCATTCAACGCGCCCTGCTGAAGACCGTGAAGAAGCCCCTCCCCTCTCGTTGACAGGCAAGCCGCGCTGACGGGTACGCCGCGCTGATGCGCCGCAGTCGTAAAACCGCAAACAAGACTTGAAATACTGCTTGGTGAGCGCCCAAATTTGTGGTGCGCGGCGCAGGAAACCCGGCAGTGAACGACATCAAGCCCACCCCCGACATCCCGTTCATCGGACGCTGGCACTATTCGCGCGCCGAGACGATCGCCGACGGCATCGTCCATGCGGTCGGCATCGTGCTGGCGGTATCGGCCGGCTCGGCACTGCTGGCGCTGGCTGCCTTTCGTGTCGGGCCGGGCGAATATATCGCCGCTGCCTTCTATGTGGTCTCGCTGCTCACCGTGCTGTCGGTGTCGATGACCTACAATCTGTGGCCGGTGTCGTCGCCGGCGAAATGGGTCTTGCGGCGTTTCGATCATGCCGCGATCTATCTGCTGATCGCCGCGACCTACACGCCTTTCCTGGCCCAGCTCGAAGGCTCGCCGCTGGCGCGCTGGATGATCGTCCTGGTCTGGACCGCGGCAGTGCTGGGCATTGCCGTCAAGGTGTTTTTTCCCGGCCGTTTCGACCGGCTGGCCATCGTCTTCTATCTCGCCATCGGCTGGAGCGGCATCATCCTGGTCAAGCCGCTTGTCCAGACGCTGCCGACGACATCGATCGCCCTCATCGTCGCCGGCGGCATCGTCTATTCCTGCGGCGTCATCTTCTTTGCCTGGAAGGGGCTGCGCTTCCACAATGCGCTGTGGCATGGTTTCGTGGTCACCGGCGCCGGTCTGCATCTGGCCGCCATGGTCGACTGTCTGGTCATCAATCGCCTCTGACACAGACTATCGACGCGGCAATATTGCCAAGCGCCATTCAATTTGGTCACAATTCCGTTTAGAGTCGCGGTCAACGTGATCGGCGGGCGGCATCGGAAACGGGGCACGGATGGCTTTTCTCAAATCCTTCGGCATGGGCAGACGCTCGGATGTCCTGATCTACGACCCCCATAAGCTATCGAGCCCACAGGTCTTCCTGCTGACCATGGTGATCTTCCTGGTCATCGTCGCCTTCATCGCCGCCATCCTGACCCGCCAGATCTCGACCGCCTTTGGCAGCAATCCCGGCCTCAACGGCCTGATCGTGGGCGTGCTGGTGGTCGGCATCCTCTTGGCCTTCGCCCAGGTCGGCCGGCTGTTTCGCGAAGTGCGCTGGGTCAACTCCTTTCGCGCCGGCTCGGAGAGCACCGAACCGGTGCTGCTGGCGCCGATGAAGGCGATGATCGGCCGTTCCTCGGCGACGGCTTTCTCGACCAGTTCGATGCGCACCATGCTCGATTCCATCGCCACGCGCCTCGATGAAAGCCGCGACACCTCGCGCTACCTCGTCGGGCTGCTGGTGTTCCTCGGCCTGCTCGGCACCTTTTGGGGCCTGTTGAACACCATCGGTTCGATCCGCGAGACGATTGAATCGCTCGACCCAGGCACGGGTGACGCTGCCGCGGTGCTCGATTCGTTGAAGCAAGGGCTTTCGGCGCCGCTGGCCGGCATGGGCACGGCCTTCTCGTCCTCGCTGTTCGGCCTGTCCGGGTCGCTGGTGCTCGGCTTCCTCGACCTGCAGGCCGGCCGCGCCCAGACGCGCTTCTATACCGAACTGGAAAACTGGTTGTCCTCGGTGACGGACCTTTCGTCCGACATCGTCGTCTCCGATCCGGCCAAGACCGAATCCTCGGACGAGATCCGGGTTCTGTCCGAACGGCTGCGTAGCATGCAGGAGAATGGCGGCGGCTCCAACCCGCGCGTCGCCACCGCCATGGCCAATCTCGCCGACGGCATTTCCGGCCTGGTCAAGAACATGCGCTCGGAACAGCAGATCATGCGCGACTGGGTCGAGGCCCAGTCGGACGAACAGAAGGCGATGCGCAACACGCTGGAAAAAATCGCCGACGCCCTGAAGAAGCCAGGGGTGCACTGACGTGGCACTCGCCAGGGGCCGGCGCACCGATCGCCGCATCGACTACTGGCCGGGCTTCGTCGACGCGCTGTCGACGCTGCTGCTGGCCATCATGTTCTTGCTCACGGTCTTCGTGCTGGCGCAGTTCCTGCTCGGCCGCGAACTCTCAGGCAAGGATACTGCACTCACGCGCCTCAACTCGCAGATCAACGAATTGACCCAGCTTCTGGCGCTGGAGCGCTCATCAACGCAGGACAAGGATGATTCGCTCGCCAATCTGCAGGCGTCGCTGTCGGCGGCTGAAGCGGAAAAGAGCCGGCTCGAACAATTGCTGGCGCAAGGTGCGGGCGCCGGCGACGCCGCCAAGCAGCGCGCCGCGGCGCTGGGCGGCGAACTCGACAGCCAGCGCCAGATCAGCCAGCAGGCACTGAGCCAGGTCGAGATCCTCAACCAGCAGATCGCGGCTTTGCGCAAGCAGATCGGCGCGCTCGAGGATGCGCTCAACGTCTCCGAAACCCGTGACCGCGATTCCAACACCAAGATCGCCGATCTCGGCCGCCGCCTGAATGTCGCACTGGCGCAGCGTGTGCAGGAATTGAACCGCTACCGTTCCGATTTCTTCGGCCGCTTGCGTGAAATCCTCGCCGACCGCGAGAACATCCGCATCGTCGGCGACCGCTTCGTTTTCCAGTCGGAAGTGCTGTTCCCGACCGGCTCCGAGGTAATCAACGATGCCGGCAAGGTCGAGATGAAGAAGCTCGCCGACGCCATCATCGAGCTGCAGAAGGAGATCCCGCCCGAGATCAACTGGGTGCTGCGCGTCGACGGCCATACCGACAACAAGCCGCTCTCCGGCACCGGCCGCTACCGCGACAACTGGGAGCTGTCGACGGCGCGTTCGACCTCGGTGGTGAAATTCCTGATCGAAAACGGCGTGCCCGCCAACCGGCTGGTCGCCGCCGGTTTCGGCGAGTTCCAGCCGCTCGATCCCGCCGACACCGAAGAGGCGCGCAACAAGAACCGCCGCATTGAACTGAAGCTCACCGAACGTTGATCCGTGATCACGCGAACTCACGCGAATTTGTTCGCCGGCTCAACTCTAGGGCGCAGGCCGAGGCCGGCAAGGCCTGAAAAGATTATCTTTTTTAATTACACATTGTCGCAGGGCGGTCCTAGCTTCCCGCCTGGGCCGAGAACCGCCGGCGATGAATCCTCCTCATCGCGACGCGACGGAACCGGACGGCCCACGGCCGGAAGGCAGGCGGAACCACCGCTGCCTTTCTCTACAAGAGGAGACGCGTGATGCGCTCTTTCACTCCCAAGACCTCGCTCAGAACTGCGACACTCACGGCGTTCCTCATCGCCGTTCCGCTTGCCGGCGCCTATGCCGCGGGCCATCACAAGGGCGCCCTCGACGCGACCGACCCGACCGATTTCACCGGCCCGCGCGCCGAGGGTCTCATCCAACAGATTCAAGGCGTCCATCAGGGCATAGTGGACGCCAGACAGGCCAACAACATTACACCGGCCGTAGCGGAGCGTCTGGAAATGCGCACCGCCCGCATCAGCCAGGCGGCCGAGAAGGATACCGGCCACGCAATACCATGCCCTGCTGCGCCGCCTCGACAATGTCGACCAGCAGCTGAGGCTCGATACCGGCAGCGGTTTCCTGATGGGCGATGGTGCCGACGGCGGCAATTACCCGAACGGCTGAGACCGCGGCGCCTGAAACGGTCCAAGAGGAAGGGACCACCCTGACGCCTTAGGGAGCCAATCCCGCGGGCGTCCTTTTTACCAGCCGAGCCAGACCGCGATCAGCGCGGCAATCGCCGGCACGGTCTGGATGAACAGGATCTTGCGGCCGACCGTTGCCGCGCCATAGAGGCCGGCAACGGCCACGCACAACAGGAAGAAAACCTTGACCTGGAAACCGGCCGCGCCGAGGTAAAGCCCCCAGATCAGGCCGGCGGCGAGGAAACCGTTATAGAGCCCCTGATTGGCGGCGAGCACCTTCGAGGCACTGGCGAATTCGGGCGTCAGATCGAAAGCCTTGCGTCCGCGCGGCGTGTCCCACAGCACCATCTCGAGATAGACGATGTAGGCATGGATCAAGGCCACCAGCCCGACCAGGATGTTGCCGATCATGTTGTTCCCCCTCAATTGTCGCCGGCAGCATTTCACGCATGACCGCACCTGCGCAAGCTGCGTCCCCGCGCGGTGCCTGAGGGTTGCAAACGCCTTTGCGTTGGTATCTTTTCGCGCCGTCCTCAATCACGGAAGCCGCCATGTCCTTTCAGAAACTCGATGACCTTGGCCACAAGCTCGAAGCGCTCGAGCACGCGTTGGCCATCCTCGGCGCCGACGAAGCCACCCACATGGCCGTCGGCGGTGGTGAGAAGCGCGCCGAGGCGATGTCGGCACTGGCCGGCATGTATCACACCAGGGCAACGGCGCCGGAGATAGCGGACTGGATTGCCGCCGCCGAAGGCGAGGCGCTTGGTGAAGAGCAACGGGCCGCTGTTGCGGAACTGCGGCGACAATACACCAATCTGACCTGCCTGCCGGTCGAATTCGTCGAACGCCAGACGACCGCGCGCATGCGTTGCGAGCAGCTGTGGCGCGACCTGCGCGCCAAGAACGACTGGACGGCCTTCCAGCCGGCGCTGGAGGGCGTGGTGGCGCTGGTGCGCGAAGAGGCGGCGCTGCGTGCCGACGTGCTCGGTCTCGCCCCCTATGACGCACTGATGGAACAGTACGACCCCGGCAACCGCACCGCCGACATCACGCCTGTCTTCACCGACCTGAAGGCTTTCCTGAAAGATTTTGTGCCGGAGGCGCTGGCGATCCAGGAAGCGCGGCTGCGCAAGCGCCCGTTGAAGCCGCTTTCGGGCACCTACGCGATCGACCGGCAGCGCGAGCTTGGCCTTGCCATGATGGCGGCGGTCGGCTTCGACCTGACACATGGGTCGCTGTCGGTGTCGCACCATCCTTTCTGCGGCGGCGTGCCGAGCGACGTGCGCATCACCACCCGCTACAAGACATCTGATTTCCTGTCGGCGCTGATGGGCGTGCTGCACGAGACCGGCCATGCGCTCTACGAACAGAACCTGCCGAAGCCATGGTCGCACTGGCCGCTCGGCAAGGCGCGTGGCATGGCCGTGCACGAAAGCCAGAGCCTGTTTGTCGAAAAGCAGCTCGGACGCAACCCGGCCTTCTGGCGCTGGGCGCTGCCGGTGATCGAAAAGCATCTCGGCGAAGCCTGGTCGCTCGACGACATCCTGCCGCACGTGCATCGCGTCGAGCGCGGCCTGATCCGTGTCGATGCCGACGAGGTGACCTATCCCCTGCATGTCATCCTGCGCTACGAACTGGAACAGGAGCTCGTCTCGGGCCGGCTGGAGGTGGCCGACCTGCCCGAAGCCTGGGACGCCAAGATGCGCGACTATCTTGGTCTTTCCACCATCGACAACCCCGCCGACGGGCCGATGCAGGACGTGCATTGGCCGGGGGCCGCCTTCGGCTATTTCCCCTCCTACACGCTGGGCGCGATGATGGCGGCGCAGCAATGGGCGGCGCTGACGCGGGAACATCCTTCAGCCGACGAGGATCTTGCCAAAGGCAATTTCGCGGCGATCAACGACTGGCGCCGCCAAAAGATCTGGTCGCAGGGATCACGCTGGTCGACGCCGGATCTGCTCGAACGTGCCACCGGCGAAAAGCTCAATGCGGCGTATTTCGTGAACCATCTGAAGCAGCGATACGGAGCCGCTTAGCGTGGTCGGTACGTCAGGAGCACAGATGGTTCTGGCTACTCCGCCGCGCCTCTGAAGGCACTGGCGCCGGTTTCGAATTGCAGCTTGGCCAGGCGCGCATAAATGCCACCCTTGGCGACCAGGCTCTGATGCGTGCCTTCCTCGACGATCGAGCCGCCATCCATGACCAGGATCCTGTCGGCTTTCAGCACCGTTGCCAGACGGTGCGCGATGACGATGGTGGTTCGGCCCTGCATCAGGCGCTCCAGCGCCATCTGCACCAGCGTCTCGCTTTCGGCGTCGAGCGCCGAGGTAGCCTCATCGAGCAGCAGGATCGGCGCGTCGCGCAGAATGGCGCGGGCGATCGCCACACGCTGGCGTTGGCCGCCGGACAGCGTCACACCGCGCTCGCCGACCTGGCTGTCATAGCCCTTTTCCAGCCTCAGGATGAATTCATTGGCCAGCGCATCCTTCGCCGCCGTCTCGATCTCAGCCCTGCTGGCGCCCGGCCGGCCAAAGCCGATATTATCGCGCGCGGTGGCCGCAAAGATGGTGACGTCCTGCGGCACGATGGCGATGCGCTCGCGCACCGAAACGGGATCGGCCTCGCGCACGTCGACGCCGTCGATCAGGATCTTGCCGGTTTCGGGATCGTAGAAGCGCAGGATCAGCGAAAAGACCGTGCTCTTGCCGGCCCCTGACGGCCCGACGATCGCCACGGTCTCGCCGGGCATGACCTGAAAGCTCAAGCCGTGCACGGCGGCCCGGTCGGGCCTTGCCGGATAGGAGAAGGAGACGTTGTCGAAGACGATCGCGCCCTTGGCGACCGCCGGCAGTGGCTTCGGGTCGGCAGGCGCCTGGATCGCTGGGTTCTCGGCCAGGATCTCGGTCAGCCGTTCGGCGGCACCCGCCGCTTGCGCAAGCTCGCCCCACACTTCCGATAGGGCGCCCAGCGCGCCGGCGGCGAACACCGAATAAAGCAGGAACTGACCGAGCGTGCCCGGCGATATCGAGCCTTCGAGCACGCCGCGCGAGCCGAACCACAACACCGCCACGACGGACGAAAAGATGGTGAAAATGGCGAAGAAGGTGAGGAAGGAGCGCGCGAAGATCGAGGAGCGCGCCGCCTCGAAAGCGGCTTCCACCGCGGCCGAGAAATGGCCGGTGACCAGCTTCTCGTTGGTGAAGGCCTGCAAGGTGCGCACCGCGCCGATCTGCTCGCTGGCATAGGCGGTCGCGTCGGCAAGCGTATCCTGCGCCTGCCGGGACTTGGCGCGCACCGAACGGCCGAAGGCGACCAGCGGTAGCACGATCACGGGAATAGCGGCAATGACGAGGCCAGACAGTTTCGGGCTGGTGATGACCATCATCCCCACCGCGCCGAGACCGAGGATGACATTGCGCAGCGCCACCGAGGCCGTCGCCCCGACCGCGGACTTGACCTGCGTCGTGGCGGCGGCGAGCCGCGACACGATCTCGCCCGACTGGGCAGTGTCGAAGAAGGAAGGCGACAGTGTCGTCACATGGGCAAAGACATCGCGGCGGATGTCGGCGACGACGCGCTCGCCGAGCGTGATGACGAAATAGTAGCGGCCGGCCGAGGCCGCCGCCAGCAGGGCGGCCATCGCCACCAGTGCGGCGAAATATTCAGCGATGAAGGTGGTGCTGGACGACGAAAACCCATGATCGATCATGCGTCGCACCGCCAGCGGCAGCGCCAGCGTGGTTGCCGCGGCAATGACCAGTGAGATGATGGCGCCGACAACCAGCGTGCGGTAGCGCGTTATATACGGAAACAGGCGCCTGAGCGGCTTGAGCGAGCGCCGGCGCTCGTCTGCGCTGCTGATTTGCGCCATCCCGATGTTTCCTCTAGCCGCCCTTGGGGTCTGCGCCTCAATATG
Organism: Mesorhizobium sp. M0293; assembly: GCF_040321735.1. Classification (NCBI taxonomy): domain Bacteria; kingdom Pseudomonadati; phylum Pseudomonadota; class Alphaproteobacteria; order Hyphomicrobiales; family Phyllobacteriaceae; genus Mesorhizobium; species Mesorhizobium sp. M0293. The sequence continues at coordinate 71,912 of NZ_JAMYSA010000009.1, read as the reverse complement.
CGCTTGCCGCGGCCTTGTGATTCAATTCCGGCTGATGTATAGGCTCGCCGACCGTTTTAGAAGCCGTGGCTCTTCAATAGCTGCGGCTTCGAGTTTTAAAAAGGGGCGCATCGACGCAGGCTTATGCCCGTCAGCAGCGCCGGCAAGCCAGGAACCGAACCATGAAGACCGACATCCATCCCGATTACCACACCATCAAGGTCGTCATGACCGACGGCACCGAATACGCGACCCGTTCGACCTGGGGCAAGGAAGGCGATACGATGAACCTCGATATCGACCCGACCACCCACCCGGCCTGGACTGGCGGCCAGCAGACCCTGCTCGACCGCGGCGGTCGCCTGTCGAAGTTCAAGAAGCGTTTCGAAGGTTTCGGCCTCTAAGGGCATGTCGCCCAAAAGTGCGAAGCGGTTTTTGGGATAACGACTTGCACCGAGTAAGAACTTAAGCCGTATCGGCCTTTCGCAGATCAGAAAACCCGCCCTCGAGGCGGGTTTTTTTGTTGACCTCGACTAGCCGTAGTGGGACGCATTCGGTCCTGGAGAGCGATATGTCTATGCTCAACGATCAGCGATGGTCAGGGCTCAAAGGTGGATACAAGGTCGTCTATGATCCCCGACCAGCGTTGCGAGCGCTGGCCCTTCGCTATGACGACAAGGCGGTCTGGGACGAACTCTGGAATGAATTGCATCATCAGGGAGATGTCGGAGCCGCGTCTTACGCGGCGGTGGTTGAAATCGTTCGCATCTCCGAAGGCCACGCTCCGGCTTACTGGGGGGCCTATGGTCTGGCCGCAACCATCGAAGAAGCGCGCCTGCTCGACGACCGGAATCCGCCGATCCCTGCTTGGATCGAACCGCATTACAAGGCAGCGTGGCGAACATTTGTGCATTTGGCATTGCGGGATCTGGCAACTGCCACCGATGATGAGACGGTGAATTGCGCATTGGCTGTCGTCGCGCTTTATCGGGGCCGGTTCAACCTCGGTCGCATGGCGATGTGCGCAGAGGATGAGCGCGCGGAAATGCTTAGGGACTATTTCGGCCGCTAACGCGAGGCTCTACTCGGCCACCAGTTCCCTGAGCGCCATGCGCTTGTAGGCAGCGACCAGCCTGTCGCCCTCCTGCCGCTCGACGGAGATCGCCAGCCGCATGGCGGCCTCGCCCATCTGCCAGACCAGGAACGCCGTTGTATCGAGTTCCACCGGATCGGCGTTGGGGCGCAAGCGCCTGAGCACCGCGGTCAGAAACTCCGCATTGGCCCGGCTGTCGGCGAGCTCGAGCTGGCGCAGCGCCTTGTCGGCCTGTGTGCCCGACCAGATGTCGCGCATCACCGGCTCCGCCAGGAACAGCCGGTAGTAGATATCGACCAGTTCCGAAAACGCTTGGCCCAGCCCTTCGGCGTCGTCGACGCCGGCGAGTGCGGCTGAGATGCAGGCCTGGCTCTCGGCGGTGTAGCGCTCGGCCAGCGCCCAGATGATCGCCCGCTTGTCCGGGAAGAACTGGTAGAGCGAGCCGATCGACACCCCTGCCCGTTCCGCCACCTCACCCATGCGCATGGCGTCGCTGCCCTGCTCTGCAATCAGCGCCGAAGCGGCGGCCAGCATGCGCCCGACCCGCTCGCGGCTGCGCCGCTGGCTCGGCGCCCGGCGCGGCGAAGCGACCTGCTCCTGAGGGGAAACCCGCGCGGCCGTGTCTACCATGGCTAACTCCAGTGTCGGAAAAATCGCTTGACTTGGAAAATACGAGGGTTTATCACGTTTTGCAAATGTGAGGATTAGTCACATTTTAATGCAGAAGGCATCTGGAGCAACTGAGATGATCGCGAAACTTCTCCCCACCCTCATCTTCATCGCCGCAATCGGCTCAGGCGTCGTCGGCGGCGTGTTCTTTGCGTTTTCCAGCTTCGTCATGCCCGGCCTCGCCCGCATGCCCGCCGCTGGCGGCATCGCCGCAATGAATTCGATCAACGTGACGGCCGTGACGCCGCTGTTCATGACCGCCCTGTTCGGCACGGCGCTTATCTGCGTCCTTGTCGCCATCGGCGCGGTGATGGGCTCGAGCCAGCCGGGTTCGCTCTGGCTGGTTGCCGGCAGCCTGGTCTATCTCATCGGCATCGTGGTGGTGACGATGATCTTCAACGTCCCGCTCAATGATGCACTTGCCGCCGCCGATCCGGCAAGCGCCAGTGGCGCAAGCCTATGGTCGCGATACCTCAATGAATGGGTGATGTGGAACCATGTCCGCACCATCAGCGGCGTAGCCGCGCTGGCATCCTTCTGGTTCGCCGCGCGTTGACGGCAATGGGCGGAGCCACCGGTGACCGACCGCGTGGTCTCCGCACTAGAAATTCACGGCGATCGTTTGGGAGATGCGTTTTGAAGGATCAGTACTCAAACATGGCCTTCGGCATGGCCATCGGAGTTGGTGTCGGCTCGGCGATCGGCGCCGCTCTGGATGATCTGCCAATCGGCATCGCTATGGGCGTCGCCATAGGCGCGGCTTTCGGAGCGTTGCGACGTAAGTGACGGTGCTGCCGGCGCTCTTCAGGCCTTTGTTTTTCGATCCGAATGGCCGAGATCGCGATCCGGATCGATGACGTCGCGCACAAGCTGCTTGAGTTTGGCCGCGTCTGGAAAGCCGCCATCGCGCTTGCGGTCCCAAACCAGAGCGTCGTTGCAGGAAATGGTGAAGATGCCGCCGGTCCCAGGCACCAGCGTCACTTCGCCGAGATCCGCGCCGAAGGTCGACAGCAGCTCCTGCGCCATCCAACCAGCACGCAGCAGCCACTGGCACTGCGTGCAATAGGTGATGCGGATGGCGGGAAGCGCTTTTTCGCTCATGTCAGACTAAGCTCCGCTTATGTCTCAGGCTGAGCTCCGCTCATGCCGGGCTGAGTTCCGCTCATGCGGCGCTGAGCTTGGCCATGGTCTCGTCATCGACTTCGAAGTTGGCGTAGACGCTCTGCACGTCGTCGTCATCCTCGAGCGTGGCGACCAGCTTCATCAGCGACTGTGCCCGCTCCTCGTCGACCGGAACATTGTTCTGCGGCCGCCAGATCGGCTTCACCGATTCAGCCTCGCCGAGCGCGCCTTCCAGCGCCTTCGACACTTCGCCGAGATTTTCGAAGGCGCAATAGATCGTGTGGCCCTCTTCATCCGATTCCACATCGTCGGCACCGGCTTCGATCGCCGCATCCATGATCTTGTCAGGGCTGCCGGCCGATGCCGGATAGTAGATCTCGCCGGCACGGTCCCACATGAACGACACCGAGCCGGTTTCGCCCATCGCGCCGCCGGCCTTGGTGAAGGCGGCGCGCACGTTCGATGCCGAACGGTTGCGGTTGTCGGTCAGGGCCTCGACGATGACGGCGACGCCACCTGGGCCATAGCCCTCATAGCGCACGGCTTCGTAGTTCTCGGCGTCGCCCATCGAAGCCTTGTTGACGGCGCGCTGGATGTTGTCCTTCGGCATCGACACCGCCTTGGCGTTCTGGATCGCCAGGCGCAGGCGCGGGTTCATCGACGGATCGGGCGTCCCGCTCTTGGCGGCGACGGTGATTTCGCGCGCCAGCTTGGAAAACATTTTCGACCGCACCGCATCCTGGCGGCCCTTGCGGTGCATGATGTTCTTGAACTGTGAATGGCCAGCCATGGCACCCCTGTCGTCTTCTCGGCTAGAGCATCCGAAGCGGGTGATCTCACCTCGTCTTCCGCAATGCTCGAATTCAAAATTTCAGAGCGTCCCAGGTGCAACTCGTGGAAGCACGGCGTTCTCTGTCGGAATGGCCGGCTTATAGATAAATCGGCTCAATTCGTCCAGCCACAGGGCGTATGGGACACACGACATAGTCTGCTGCGGTTGCTCACGCCTCCAGATCCGACTTCAGCCGGTCGATGATGCTGAGTGCATGGCCGGCATACTGGCTGATCCAGCGGTCGTGGATCTGCTTGATCGGCAGCGCGTTGAGATGGTTCCAGCGCTCGCGTCCCTCGCGCCGCGCGATGATCAGGTCGGCCTCCTCCAGCACCTTGAGATGCAGCATCACCGTGCAGCGGTCGATATCGGGAAACGCATCGCACAGCATGCCGGTCGTCTTCGGCGTGTCCTTCAGCTGGTCCAGCATTTCGCGCCGGCGCGGATGCGCCAGCGCCTTGAAAACATTGTCATCTTGCGATCGGCTTGACATGTTATGTTTATATAACATATTATTGAACCGATCAAGGGAAGGAGTTGTGGATATGTCACTTGGATTCAGTGTCTCAGGACGCATTGGCAAACCGGTCGCCGAAGTCTTCGACGCGGTCGTCAATCCAAAAAAGCTCAGCGGCTATTTCACCACCATCGGCGGCGCCAGCGCCCCGCTGGAAGCCGGTGCCGGCGTCGTCTGGTGGGGCAAGGTGCCGGTCGAGGTCGATGAAGTGGTCAAGGACAGCCGCATCGTGCTGCGCTGGGATGCCACCGATGCCGACGGCAAGCCCGCCTACAAGACCCGCATCGAGATGAATTTCGAACCGCTCGACGATGGCGGCACCTTCGTCACCATCGCCGAGAGCGGCTGGCAGGAAGGTGCTGTCGGCTTGAAGAAGTCCTACCTCAACTGCGAAGGCTGGTCGCAGATGCTGGCCTGCATGAAAGCCTATGTCGAATACGGCATCAATCTGCGCGACGGCTACTACCGCAGCGAGATGAAGGGCGAACCCGCCAACGAGACCAATATTTGAGCGACCCCAAATTTGAGCGTCCAAGAGGAAGATGGAGGCCTTGCGATGACGAAAGTTACGCCATTCCTGATGTTCGAAGGCAAGGCCGAAGAGGCAATGGCCCTCTATAGCGAGACCATTCCGGACAGCAGCATCCTTGATATCACACGCTATGGCCCAGGCGAAGACGGCCCGGATGGAACGGTCAAGCTGGCGCGCATGTCGATCGCCGGCCTGGAAGTGATGGTCTTCAACAGCCCCGTGCACCACGCCTTCACGTTCACGCCGTCGGTCTCGCTGTATGTGGACTGTTCCTCCGAGGACGAGCTGAACCGCATTGTCGAGACACTGGCAAAGGACGGCGGGTTTCTAATGCCGCCCGACAATTACGGCTTCAGCCGCCGCTTCGCTTGGCTCAACGACAGGTTCGGGGTCTCCTGGCAGATCAATCTTGCATAACCAGTCTGGGCAAAGGCGAGCAACAACAACTGAACGACAACGGAGCCAGCAATGACCGCGAAGATCACCGGCGGCATCAACATCGCCATGAAGGTGCCGCCGCACCAATATCAGGCGACGGTCGCCTTCTACCGCGACGTCGTCGGCCTGAAGCCGTTCACCGACAAGGCGCCGGCAATCGGCTTCGAGCTCGGCCCCAACCGTCTGTGGATCGACGAGGCGCCGATGATGAGCCAGGCCGAGGTTTGGCTGGAGCTGTTCACCGATGATTTTCCCGCCGCGGCGGATCATTTCGCCAAGGCCGGCGTTGTGCGTTGCGACGCCATCGAACCCCTGGGCGAGGGCTTCCGCGGCGGCTGGATAACCAACCCTGCCAGCATCGTTCACATGCTGCGCGAACCCGACGCCTGGTGAGCGCCAAGCCTCGAAAGGAGCATCCGATGGAGATCAGCGAAACACCAACCGCCGAAGCCGGCATGCTGATCCGGCGACCTGTCGCCGAAGTGTTCGAAGCCATCGTCGATCCGGCCATCACCACGAAATTCTGGTTCACCCACGGCAGCGACCGGCTGGACAGCGGCAAGGTGGTTCGCTGGGAGTGGCGCATGTACGACGTCTCAACGACAGTCAATGTCAGCGAGATCGTCGCGAACGAGAAGATCGTCATGCAATGGAGCGATCCGCCGACCACGGTGGTCTGGACCTTCACCGAAATACCAGGCGATGCGACCTTTCTCGAGGTTCGCAATTTCGGCTTCGCCGGCAATGGCGACGAGCAGGTGAAGGAAGCCGTCGGCTCAACCGGCGGCTTCACGCTCGTGCTGGCCGGCGCCAAGGCGTGGCTGGAGCAAGGCCTGACGCTGGGTCTGATCGGCGACCGTCATCCGAAAGGGGTGCCGATGAATTAGTTTCCTCAGTACCCGCTGCCGGACTTCGCCTTCTTGCGCCGTCGCGCCAGCATGTTGAGCCCCTCGACCAACGCCGAAAAGCCCATCGCCGCGTAAATGTAACCCTTGGGCACGTGGTAGCCCATGCCGTCGGCGATCAGCGTCATGCCGATCATCAAAAGGAAGCCCAGCGCCAGCATGACGATGCTCGGGTTCTTGGCGATGAAGTTGGCCAGCGGCCCGGCCGCCAGCATCATCACGCTGACCGCGACGATCACGGCGATGTACATGATGGCGATTTCGTCGGTCATGCCGACGGCGGTGATGATCGAATCGATCGAAAAGACCAGGTCGAGCAGCAGTATCTGGAAGATCGCCCCGGCAAGACTGATCTGCAGCGTCTCGCCCAGCATCGTGTCCTTGTGGTCGTCGGGGTCGACCGTGTGATGGATTTCCTTGGTCGCCTTCCAGACCAGGAACAGGCCGCCGGCGATCAGGATCAGGTCGCGCCAGGAAAAGCCGTGACCGAAGGCCGTGAAAACCGGCGCCGTCAGCTGGACGATGATCGAAATGGTGGCCAACAGCACCAGCCGCATGATCAGCGCCGCCGAGATGCCGAGGCGGCGGGCGCGGGCCCTTTGCGCTTGCGGCAGCTTGTTGGTCAGGATCGAGATGAAAATCAGATTGTCGATGCCGAGAACGATCTCCAGCACCACCAGCGTCAGCAGCGCGACCCAGGCCGTTGGGTCGGACACGAATTGAAAATGCGGCGCCAGGAATTCGATGAGCTGCATGGAGGTCGTCCCCTCTTTTAACGATCTAGAGCAGTGTCGCCGGCAATTAGGTACTAAGCGCGTTTATATCAATGTCACGACCAGAAGGATGGCGCGGTTTCCTCCAGCCGTGGCCCGCGACGAAACGGCGCGATCCGCTCTGTCAGTCCGGTGCGGTCGGAAATATCGACGCCGACGCCGCACAATGTCGCCGGTCCGGTCGCGGCCTCGAAACGCCCTTTCGGCACCTTCGACAGGAACCGGTTGAGCGGTTCCTCCTTGTCCATGCCGAGCGAGGAATCATAGTCGCCGCACATACCGGCGTCGGACATATAGCCGGTGCCGCCATTGAGGATCTGGTGATCGCCGGTCGGCTGGTGGGTGTGGGTTCCGATGACGAGGCTGGCGCGGCCATCGACGAAATGCGCGAAGCACATTTTTTCAGACGTCGCCTCGGCGTGGAAGTCGATGACCACCGCATCCGCCTGCTCGCCGAGCGGACAGGCGGCAAGCTCCCGTTCGCCGGCCTGGAACGGGTCATCGAGCTCGGGATGCATGAACACCCGGCCCATGATGTTGGCGACCAGCACGCGCGCACCGCTCCTGGCGATGTAGACGCCGGAGCCGCGCCCGGGCGTGCCTTTGGGAAAGTTGGAGGGGCGCAGGAAGCGTTCTTCGCGCGGCGCGAAGGCCAGCGCGTCGCGCTGGTCCCAGACATGGTTGCCGGTGGTGACGACATCGGCGCCGGCCGCGATCGTCTCGCGGAAGATGTCTTCGGTGATGCCGAAGCCGCCGGCGGCATTCTCGCCGTTGACGATGACGAAATCGAGTTTGAAATCGGAGATCAGCCCCGGCAGTTGTTCCCACACCGCCGTGCGTCCCGTCTTTCCAACCATGTCACCGAGGAAGAGAAGTCTCATAAGATCCCGCACCGAAAGTCAGCAAAGCAAAAGCTGCATGACGCCAGTGGAAGATCATGCGTCCATTTATCTACAATTTTGGCACGAAGCGGCGCAACCCGCTCTCGGTGAGTATTTCCGCGATGATGACGTCATGATCCTCATCCGGCACCTGCGCCACCTCCTGGCAATCAAAGGCGATGCCGATCAGCCGCGGCGGCTGTCCCTTGTCGATCAGCCCGGCGATGGCGCGGTCGTAATAGCCGGCGCCGTAGCCAATGCGATGGCCGCGCGCATCGAAGGCGGCGAGCGGCACCAGCATCACCGAGGGGTCGAGCACCTCGGCCTCCTCATGTGGACCGACCGTGCCGAAACCCATCTCAACCATCGGCGCGCCGCGCACCAGCTCGCGAAAGACGATCGTGGTCTTGTCGAGAATGGCCGGCAGGCAGAGCCGTGCACCCTTCTCGCGCAAGGCAAACATCAGCGGCCTGACGTCGACTTCCGAGCGCATCGGCCAGAAGCCGGAAACGATCTGCCCCGGCTCGATATGCAGGTGATCGCGTGCCGTCTCGGCCATTTCAAGCGCGACCTCAACCCGCCAGAATTCATTGAGCGCGTCGCGGCGCCCGAGGGCCTCGCGGCGAAGCTGCTTTTTCAGGTCTTTTGAGGATGTCATGCGCCGACGCTAGAAAAGGTCAGATTTGGATGGAGTTTTAGGAGCGACGTTTTGGAGGAGCGGAGCGAACTTTTCGTTCGTGAGCACCACACAAAGCGACGCGACGACGAAATCCGCCAAATATGGCCTTTTCGATGGGTGACGGTCCACACAACCGGTGGAGAGAGCGATCCCGGGAACCTACAAAGTAGGTGGGCGCCGTGTGAGAAAACCCACGGGGTCTTCCCAGGGACAGCTCCCTAAGGATCGTTAAGGCCCCGGGGAAAATGTTCTCCTGCCGGGAAGCACAGACCGTCCCACCCAATATAGGCTGCTCATCGGGCAAGCGCCAGAGAGACAGAGTGGCCGGCGACTTTATTCGCTGCGAATCCGCTACCCCTGTTCAGCGCCGTTCGCCGCCGTGCCTTGCACTGGCAAGTCCGCCTCCTTACGGTTGTCATGGCAACCAAGGAGCAAAAATGCGTTTCGAAGGCACGGCGGCCTATGTCGCCGACAAGGATCTGATGGTGGCCGTCAACGCGGCGATCGCGCTGGAACGGCCCTTGCTGGTCAAGGGCGAACCCGGCACCGGCAAGACGGAGCTCGCCCGCCAGGTGGCGTCAGCACTTGGCCTCGACCTCATCGAATGGCACGTCAAGTCGACCACCAGGGCGCAGCAGGGCCTTTACGAGTATGATGCCGTCTCGCGGCTGCGCGACAGCCAGCTCGGCGATATCAGGTTCAACGACATCAGGAACTACATCAAACGCGGCAAGCTCTGGGAAGCGTTCGCGGCCGGCAGGAAAATCGTGCTTTTGATCGACGAGATCGACAAGGCCGACATCGAATTCCCCAACGACCTCCTGCAGGAGCTCGATCGGATGGAGTTCTTCGTCTACGAGACCGGCGAAACCATCCGCGCCGAGGTCAGGCCGATCGTCATCATCACCTCCAACAACGAGAAGGAATTGCCGGACGCCTTCCTGCGCCGCTGCTTCTTCCACTACATCCGCTTTCCCGACGTCGACACGCTGCACAGAATCGTCGACGTCCACTATCCCGGCATCAAGCAGAACCTGGTGCGGGCGGCCCTCACCCAGTTCTACGAGATCCGCGAGGTGCCGGGGCTGAAGAAGAAGCCGTCGACCTCCGAGGCACTCGACTGGATCCGCCTGCTGGTCGCCGACGATATCGCGCCGGAGGACCTGCGCGCCGACCCGAAGAACGCGCTGCCCAAGCTGCATGGGGCGCTGCTGAAGAACGAACAGGACGTGCACCTATTCGAGCGGCTGGCCTTCATGGCCAGAAGGCAGCAATAGGGCGGCAGCAGTAGCACTTTCCCTTCTGTGGACCGTTGCCGCCCGCCGAACTGGGAGGCAGCTTCGGCCAGAACCTTCGGAGGAGATGAAATGTCTGAGATTATTGTCCGCCCGCTCGCGCAGTCCGACCACGCCGACTGGCGGCGGCTCTGGACCGACTACCTGACCTTCTACGAGACGAAGCTGCCGGAAGAGGTCTACGCCGTCACCTGGAAGCGGCTGTTCACGGCGGGCGAGTTCGAGCCCAAGGGCTTCATCGCCACCCTCGACGGCAAGGCGGTTGGCCTCACCCACTATCTCTACCACCGCTCCGGCTGGTCGGAGAAAAACAACTGCTATCTGCAGGATCTGTTTGCCGACCCGGATGTGCGCGGCAAGGGCATTGGTGCTGCGCTGATCGAGGCGGTGAAACAGGAAGCCGCAAAAATCGGCGTCAAGAACGTCTACTGGATGACGCACGAGACCAACACCACCGCGCGCAAGCTCTACGACCATGTGGCGCGCCGGACCGGCTTCATCGAGTATGATCTATTGTGAAGAAAGTGGGAGATTGATATGGTCGCCATTGCGCAATATATTGCGCATGACCTGGGTGTGTAGTGCCGTTGATCGAGACCAATACGCGCGAAATTATCATCAGGCTTTTGCGCGATGGCTGGGTAAGTGTCGGCGGCGGCAAGCACGACAAGTATGAGCATCCGGAACGGCCAGAGGTGATGATCATCGTGCCTAGGCATCGTGAACAATCTCCCGGTGTCGCCCGGTCGATCGCCCGGCTGGCTGCATGGATTTGAGGACAGACCGCATGACGCATTATGTTGGAATTCTCGATGGGGCAGAGGACATCTGGGGGGTGCGAGTCCCTGATCTTCCCGGCTGCCATGGCGGCGGCGCAAGCCCCGAAGAAGCCATTGCCGATGCCACTTCCGCCGTGCGCGAATGGGTCGAAGCACGTGCGACGAAACATCTGCAGTTACCGGTCTCGCGTACGGTGGCGCAATTGCTCCTGCAAGACGAACTCGATACTGCCGCAGGCGAATCCGCCGTGATGATCCCGGTGCTGATCGACTCGGGCCGGCCCGTCCGAGCCAATCTGTCGCTCGACGCCGGTCTTCTGGCGGCGATCGACGAAGAAGCAGGCCGGCGTGGCCTGACGCGTTCCGCATTCATTGCAAGCGCCGCACGAGAGAAGATCGAGGGCCACAGATAACCGACAATGTTCATTCCCTTCTTCCTCGAACTGAAGGCAGCGCGTGTTCCCGTTTCGCTGCGGGAATATCTGTCGTTGCTGGAAGGGCTGGAAGCCGGGCTGGTCGACTATGATGTCGAAGGTTTTTATTACCTCGCCCGCATGGCACTGGTGAAGGACGAGCGTCATATCGACCGCTTCGACCAGGTGTTCGCGCATGTCTTCAAGGGCATCGAAGCACTGGGCGGGCCGGATGCCGTCGATGTCGCCAACATTCCCGAAGAATGGCTGCGCCGCCTCGCAGAAAAGCACCTGACCGACGAAGAGAAAAAGCTGGTGGAGGCGCTCGGCGGTTTCGAGAAACTGATGGAGACGCTGAAGCAGCGGCTCAAGGAGCAGAACGGCCGCCACCAGGGCGGCTCGAAATGGATCGGCACCGACGGCACCTCGCCTTTCGGCGCCTATGGCTATAATCCCGAAGGCGTGCGCATCGGCCAGCATGAAAGCCGCAACCGCCGCGCGGTGAAGGTGTGGGACAAGCGCGAGTTCAGGAATTTCGACGATGCCGTCGAGCTCGGCACCCGCAATATCAAGATCGCGCTGAAGCGTCTGCGCCGCTGGGTGCGCGAGGGTGCCGAGGAGGAGTTCGACCTGCCCGGAACCATCCACGCCACCGCCGAGCACGGCTATCTCGACGTGCGGACGCGGCCGGAACGCCGCAACGCCGTGAAGCTCCTGATGTTCTTCGATGTCGGCGGCTCGATGGACGATCACATCAAAAGCGTCGAGGAGCTGTTCTCGGCCGCCCGCGCCGAATTCCGCCAGCTCGAATATTTCTATTTCCACAACTGCCTCTACGAGGGCGTGTGGAAGGACAATCGCCGCAGGCATGCCGAGACGGTCCCGACCTTCGACCTCCTCCACAAATATGGGCCCGACTACAAGGTGATCGTCGTCGGCGACGCTTCGATGAGCCCCTACGAGATTGCACACCCCGGCGGCTCGGTCGAGCACTGGAACCCGGAGGCCGGAGCCGTCTGGCTCGGTCGCCTGCTGCAGCAATGGCCGAACGCGGTGTGGCTCAATCCCGAGGCCGAAAAGAACTGGGGTTACACCCATTCGATCGCGATGATCCGCGACATTTTCGGCGGCCGCATGTTTCCGATGACACTGGCCGGGCTCGAAAGCGCGACGAAGCAGCTTTCAAGGAAGCATTGAATGGACCGACGGGAAACCTGCTTTCTCTGCCTGCAATGCGGCGTCCAGTTCGCGGCAACAGAGGCGCCGCCGGAACACTGCCCGATCTGCGAGGATGAGCGCCAGTATGTGCGCTGGAAAGGCCCAGCGTGGATTACGTCGCAGGAACTCGCTGACGGACATCGGCTTGTGATGAAGGACGATACCGGCGTGCTCGCCTTCGGCATCGAACCGCGCTTCGCCATCGGCCAGCGGGCGCTGCTGGCGCAGACGCCGCACGGCAATGTGCTGTGGGATTGCATTTCGATGGTGACCGACGAGGCGGTGGCCGAAATCAACCGCCGCGGCGGCCTGACGGCGATCGCCATCTCGCACTGCCACTATTATTCGGTGATGGTCGAGTGGAGCGAGGCGTTTGGCGGCGTGCCGATTTATCTCCACGCCGACGATCGTGAGTGGATCATGCGGCCGCACAAGGCGATCGTCAGTTGGCAAGGCGAGATGTTGGTCATCAACCCGTCGCTGACACTCATTCGCTGCGGCGGTCACTTTGCCGGCGGTCAGGTGCTGCACTGGAAACGCGATGGCGGCGACGTCTTGCTGGCCGGCGATATCTTGCAGGTGACGCCGACGCGCCGCCATGTCTCTTTCATGTACAGCTATCCGAACTACATCCCGCTCAATGCTGCCACCGTGCACCGCATCGCCTCGGCGCTGGAGCCGTTCCAGTTCGACCATATCTACGGTGCATGGTGGAACCAGAATGTCATCGGGGATGCAAAAGGGGCATTAGCCACATCGGTCGCCCGCTATCTCGCGGCGATCGCATAAAGACGCCATCGAAATTGCGGGCAAATGCCGTAACAAATGCCTATCTTGGTGCGAATATGAAGTCGCAATCCGCGCATGACGCCGAACCTCCGGTTCGGAAAGGATCATGCGCAAAAACCAAAGCGCTACAGCGTCCTTTGCGCGTCCGATGGACGCGCGGCGCTGTAGTAACGAGCCGGCAAGGCTGAGGAGATCGAATGGACACCCATACCTACCCCGTAACCCGCACCGACGCAGAATGGCGCGCCCGGCTGACGCCGGAGCAATATGCTGTCATGCGCGGCCATGGCACCGAGCGACCGGGAAGCTGCGCTCTGCTCTACGAGAAGCGCGCCGGCACGTTTTCCTGCGTCGGCTGCGATCAGTCTTTGTTTGAATCCAAACTGAAGTTCGAGAGCGGCACCGGCTGGCCGAGCTTCAACGACCCGGTACCGGGCTCGGTCGAGAACACTGTCGACCGCAGCTACGGCATGGTCCGCACCGAATGCCACTGCGCCCGCTGCGGCAGCCATCTCGGCCATGTCTTCGAAGACGGCCCGCCGCCGACTGGCCTGCGCTATTGCATCAACGGCGTGGCGCTGAAATTCGAGCCGGCGGCTTGACGCAAGTCGCCCAAAAGTGCGCAGCGGTTTTGGGACAACGACATGCATAGAACTCAAAGCGCGACGCGCTTTGAGCCAAACGATCGCTAGATAGATAGGAAGGGCGGCTGCGGCCGCCCTTTTTTGTTTGCGGTCCGTGAAATTGGTTGGTGCCGTCGATACTCGCTCAGGCCACGACCGTCAGGATCAGCCACAATATGGCGCCGAGCGCCATCAATGAAGCTTTGGTGCCACTGGCCTTTTCCGTGGTTCGCCATACGGCAAAGGTCAGGAAGATGTTGTAGGGCACCAGCGCGAAATGCACCGCCAGAACCAGCACAAGCGGCAGCTTCAGCGCAAGCAGGATGATCGCGGCCACCGCTGATGCGACGTTGAGCGCCGTGCCGACAAGAACAAGGTCGCGCCAGAACAGCCGGTCGAGCGGCACCAGGCCTTGCCAGCGTGAGCGGAAGAAGGATCCGACGCCTTCTGGCAACACCTGATATCTACCCCTGTCCCAGGACTTCTGTCACCGCGCGCTCGATACGCGAGCATTCGGTCACCAGCCAATCGGTCATCGCCGGCCAATTGTCTTCGGCATAACAGTTCACCCGCCACATCGAATTGATGCCGAGGCCTTCGCAACTCTGTTCCGGCTTAAGCTTCAGCCTGTCTTCGATCGCCGGCTGGAACGGCTTCAGCCGCGACCAGGCTTGCGTGGCGCCGAACTTCTCGTTGCGGCCGAAAAAGACGCCGACATGGTTCTGTGCCGGCGCGACATACATGGAAAGGACCAATGCGAAATCGGGCAGCCCGCGCTGCCAGAACCAGGGTCCGCGCCTCGCCATCAGAGGCTTTTCTTCCGGATGCCGTTCGGCGAACAGCATCCAGAAACCGCGTTGGCGGAATTCAGAAGCACGGCGGGCGCCGAAGTCGAATTCGCTCATGGTCCGAACCGTTTCTCCGGCAACCGCATTGGGCGCCGGGCCGGTTAGTCTTACACCATGCCCAGTGCGGCCTTGTACAGATCGAGGATGGTCTCCTCTTCCTGCCGCTCGGCCTGGTCCTTCTTGCGCAGCCGGATGATCGTGCGCATCGCCTTGGTGTCGAAGCCGGTGCCCTTGGCCTCGGCGAACACTTCCTTGATGTCGTCGGAAATAGTCTTCTTCTCTTCCTCGAGCCGCTCTATGCGCTCGATGAAGGCACGCAGCTGGCCGGCGGCAACAGTCTGGCTGGTATCGGTGATATCGTCGGCCATTTTTTCTCCACATCGTTTTTCGCGCCGCGACTCGGTGACGACGGCGGCAAATTTGAGCCGGTTCGATGCCCGACCAGCGGCGGCGGGTCAAGCCGTTATCGATGCTGCATGAAAGGCTGCCGCCATGATGCGGACAGCCATCCCCAGGAAGGTAGCATTATCCGAAGGCGATCAGCAGATCCTTTGCATCGATCTGGTCGCCGGCCTTGACCAGCACCTCGGCGATGGTGCCGTCGCGCTCGGCATGCAGCGCCGTCTCCATCTTCATCGCCTCGATGGAGAGCAGCACGTCACCGGCCTTCACGGCCTGGCCGGCAGCAACCGCAAGTGCGGAGACGACGCCCGGCATCGGCGCGCCGACATGGGCCTCGTTGCCGGGCTCGGCCTTGCGGCGGGCCTTGGCGGCGGACGCGCCATGGGCCCTGTCGGGCACCTTGACGCGGCGCGGCTGGCCGTTGAGTTCGAAGAACACGGTGACCATGCCCTTCTCGTCGACATCGCCGATGGCAAGGCAGCGCACCACCAGCGTCTTGCCCTTCTCGATGTCGACGAAGATTTCGTCTTCAGGTTTCATGCCGTAGAAATAGGTCGGCGTCGGCAGGACGCTGACCGGACCGTAGGTCTCCTGCGCGCCGGCGAAATCCGTAAACACCTTGGGATACATCAGCCACGAGGCGAATTCGAACTCGCTTAGCTTACGATCGAGCTTCTCCTCGATCTCCTTGCGGTTGGCCTTGAGGTCCGCCGGCTTGAGCAGCGAGCCAGGCCGCACCTTGATCGGCTTGTCGCCCTTCAGCACCTTCTTCTGCAGCTTCTCAGGCCAGCCGCCGGGCGACTGGCCGAGATCGCCGCGCAGCATCGAGACGACCGAATCCGGGAAGGCGATATCCCTGTCCGGGTTTTCGACATCGGCGACGGCCAGATCCTGGCTGACCATCATCAATGCCATGTCGCCGACGACCTTGGATGACGGCGTCACCTTGACGATGTCGCCGAACATCAGATTGACGTCGTGATAAGTCTGCGCCACTTCGTGCCAGCGTGTCTCCAGCCCGAGCGAGCGCGCCTGCTCCTTGAGATTGGTGAATTGTCCGCCCGGCATCTCGTGCAGATAGACTTCCGAGGCCGGTCCCTTGAGGTCGCTTTCGAAGGCGGCATACTGGTTGCGTACCGCTTCCCAGTAGAACGAGATTTTCCTGATCCAATGCGGATCGAGGCCCGGGTCGCGTTCGGTGCCCTTCAGCGCCTCGACGATCGAACCCAGGCATGGCTGCGAGGTGTTGCCCGACAGCGAATCCATCGCCGCGTCGATGGCATCGACGCCGCTGTCGACCGCCGCCAAAACCGTCGCCGCCGACAGGCCCGACGTGTCGTGGGTGTGGAAATGGATCGGCAGGTCGGTCGCCTCGCGCAGCGCCTTGAACAGCACGCGTGCGGCGGAAGGCTTCAGCAGTCCGGCCATGTCCTTGACGGCGATGATGTGGGCGCCGGCCGCCTGCAATTCCCTAGCCAGGCCGACATAGTATTTGAGGTCGTATTTCGCCCGCGCCGGATCGAGGATGTCGCCGGTATAGCAGATCGCTGCTTCGATCAGCTTGCCCTCGGCACCGACCGCATCCATGGCGACGCGCATGTTCTCGACCCAGTTCAGGCAGTCGAACACCCGGAACAGGTCGATGCCGCCGGCAGCCGCCTGTTTGACGAAATGCTGCACGACATTGTCGGGATAGTTGGTGTAGCCGACACCGTTGGCGCCGCGCAGCAGCATCTGCAGCAGCAGATTGGGCGCCGCCTCGCGCACCAGCGACAGCCGCTCCCACGGATCCTCGGTGAGGAAGCGCATGGCGACGTCGAAGGTGGCGCCGCCCCAGCATTCGAGCGACAGAAGCTGCGGCAGGGCACGCGCATAGGTACCGGCGATGCCGGCAATGTCATGCGTGCGCATGCGTGTCGCCAGCAGCGACTGATGGCCGTCGCGCATCGTCGTGTCGGTGACCAGCACCTCTTTCTGGTCGCGCATCCAGGCGGCGAATTTCTGCGGGCCCAGCACATCCAGCTTCTGCTTGCTGCCGACGGGCACATTTCCGTTGAGGTAGGGCACCACAGGTGCCGCCGCATCGGCCTTCGGCTGTGGCCGGCCGCGCGTCTCGGGATGGCCGTTGACGCTGACATCGGCGAGGTAGTTGAGCAGCTTGGTCGCGCGGTCCTGGCGCTTGACCTGCTGGAACAGCTCCGGCGTCGTGTCGATGAACTTGGTCGTGTAGGAATTGTCGGCGAAGCTCGGGTGGTTGATGATCGCTTCGAGGAAAGTCAGATTGGTGGCGACGCCGCGGATACGGAATTCGCGCAGCGCCCGGTTCATGCGGGCGATGGTCTCGGCAGGCGTCGGCGCCCACGCCGTCACCTTCTCCAGCAGCGGATCGTAGAAGCGGGTGATGACCGCGCCCGAATAGGCGGTGCCGCCATCGAGGCGGATGCCGAAACCCGTCGCGCCGCGATAGGCGGTGATGCGGCCGTAATCCGGGATGAAATTGTGCTCGGGATCTTCCGTGGTGATGCGGCACTGCAAGGCGTGGCCGTTCAGCCTGATGTCGTTTTGCGCCGGCACGCCCGATCCCGGCGTGCCTATCGCAAAGCCGTCGAGGATATGAATCTGCGCCTTGACGATGTCGATGCCGGTCACCTGCTCGGTGACGGTGTGCTCGACCTGGATGCGCGGGTTGACCTCGATGAAGTAGAATTTGCCGGTGTCGGCGTCCTGCAGGAACTCTACCGTGCCGGCGCCGATATAGCTGGTCTCGCGCGCGATCTTCAGCGCATGGCCGCAAAGCTCCTCGCGCTGCGGCATTTCGAGATAGGGCGCCGGCGCCCGCTCGACGACCTTCTGGTTGCGGCGCTGGATCGAGCAGTCGCGCTCGAACAGATGCACGGCATTGCCATGCGTGTCGCCCAGCACCTGCACCTCGACATGGCGCGCGCGCTCGATCAGCTTTTCGAGATAGACCTCGTCCTTGCCGAAGGCGGCCTTCGCCTCGCGCTTGCCTTCCGTGACTTCACGGGCAAGGTCGGCTTCGGCGCGGATGGCACGCATGCCGCGGCCGCCGCCGCCCCATGACGCCTTCAGCATCACCGGATAGCCGATCTGCTTGGCCAGTTTCTTGACCGCATCCATGTCGTCCGGCAACGGATCGGTGGCGGGGATCACCGGCACGCCGACCTCGATGGCGAGATTGCGCGCTGCGACCTTGTTGCCGAGCCGCCGCATCGTGTCCGGCTTCGGCCCGATGAAGGTGATGCCGGCCTCGGCACAGGCGTCGGCGAATTCGGGGCTTTCCGACAACAGCCCGTAGCCGGGATGAATGGCATCGGCACCCGAAAGCCTGGCGACGCGGATCACCTCCTCGATCGACAGATAGCTTTCGATCGGTCCCATGTCCCGGGTCAGATGCGGCCCGCGTCCGACCTGGTAGCTCTCGTCGGCCTTGAAGCGGTGCAGCGAATACTTGTCCTCCTCTGCCCAGATCGCCACGGTTTTGAGACCGAGTTCGTTGGCCGCGCGAAAGACGCGAATGGCGATTTCGGACCGGTTGGCGACGAGGATCTTCGTGATGGCCAAGGACTGGGCTCCAGCAACGGAAGGAAGAGAAATCGGCGCAATGATTAGCGTGAAAATGCTGCAGCGCAAACAAAATTGACGCGCATTTAAACCGATTGAAATGGAATCTTTGCGGCAGGGGCGGTCGCATTCAGTCGAACACGCAAGGAAAGCGCCGGCGCTGCCGGCAACGCGCGATCATTTTCCGGCTAAAGGCCCCGGCCGTATCGACTTGCCGGCCCCTCCGGAGCAGACCCGGCTCAAACGAAAAATGCCCGGCGCGCGGCGCCGGGCATTCCGTAGAAATCGAGACTGACGAGCTTACATCTTCTGGATGTAGGTGTACTTGCCGTCGTCGCCCTTCTTCCATTCGTACATGACGTAGCCGGGCAGCGTCGGGTCGCCCTTGGCGTCATAGGACAGGTCGCCCAGCACGGTCTTGAACGGGCCGTTTTCATGCAGCGCCTTGGCAACTGCCTGCGGGTCGTTCGACTTGGCAGCGGTCGCTGCTTCCGCGATCGCCTGCACGGCTGCGTACGAGTAGAGCGTGTAGGCTTCCGGCTCGAAGCCCTGCGCGCGGAACTTCTCGACGAGTTCCTTGTTGGCGGGGATCAGGCGCGGATCCGGGCCGAACGTGTTGAGCGTGCCCGCAACCGCGTCACCCGCGATCGAAGCCAGCTCGTTCGACACGATGCCGTCACCGGAGACCAGTGTCGCCTTCAGGCCCTGGTCGGCCGCCTGGCGGATGATCAGGCCGGCTTCGGTGTGCAGACCGCCCCAATAGATGAT
Organism: Mesorhizobium sp. M0293; assembly: GCF_040321735.1. NCBI lineage: Bacteria > Pseudomonadati > Pseudomonadota > Alphaproteobacteria > Hyphomicrobiales > Phyllobacteriaceae > Mesorhizobium > Mesorhizobium sp. M0293. Next base: position 52,775 of record NZ_JAMYSA010000009.1, on the reverse strand, counting down.
GGTGACGCCGGCTTCCTTCATCTTGGCGATCAGCGCCGAGAAGTCCTTGTCGCCGACATTGATGCCTTCGTACATGACTTCCGTCACGCCGGCGGCGTTCATTGCCTTCTTGGTTTCGTCGGCAAGGCCCTGGCCGTAGGTGGTCTTGTCGTGGACGACGGCGATCTTGGCGTCCTTGAAGTTGGTCGCGAGATAAGCGCCGGCAATGCTGCCCTGCTGGTCATCGCGTCCGCAGGTGCGGAACACGTTCCACAGGCCGCGCTCGGTGAACTTCGGGTTGGTCGCAGCCGGGGTGATCTCGACGATGCCGTTTTCCGCATAGACTTCCGATGCCGGGATCGAGACGCCCGAGTTGAAGTGCCCGACCACGAACTTGACGCCGTCGCCGACGAATTTGTTGGCAACCGAGATGCCCTGCTTCGGATCGGAGACGTCGTCGCCAACCTCGAGCTTGATCTGCTCGCCGTTGATGCCGCCTGCCGCGTTGATGTCGGCGACAGCCGCTTCGGCACCCTTCTGCAGCTGTGCGCCGAAGGCTGCGTTTGGACCGGTGATTGGGCCGGCGACGCCGACCATTACGTCAGCCCACGCGGCACCACCGAACGCGACAAGCGCGGTCAGGGCGACGGCGGACAAAAGTGACTTTTTCATTTAAACGCTCCCATTAACGGAGTGGGCGTGGATGAAGCTTTCATGCGATGCCCACCCTTATCGCAGAAAGCATAGTTTGCCGATTTTCAGGCACTTGTCACGCCGATTCAATTCCGATGCGGCGTTAATGATGAACGTCAACCTTTCGGTTTCCAGCTCAAGATTGAAGCTCTTTCGTAGAGCCAATTATACTGTGTAACCATCTGGTTTGTGCGCGTGTATTGAAAGCCGACAAAGCCGAGGATCATCAGCACGATGGTGTCGACGATGTAGTAATGCAGCGAGAACATCGTGCCGCCGAACAGCGCGTGATGGATGAAGCGGATGCCGATCCCGAGGCCCAGCATATAGGCGAACAGCTGAATAAAGCTGCGCCATGTCTGGGCGCTGGCCTTGCCGGTCATCCAGGCCGCCCAGCCGCCGAGCAGACAGGTGACGAAGAAGAACTGCCAGATCGAGGGTTCCTCATAGAGAATGCCCTGCATGATGAAGTCTCCTTATCATGATCCCGAAAAGTTGCAGACTTTTCGGACAAAGATCATGCGACAAACAAACAATTGGGAGCGGAATACCGAACGCACACATTCCGCTCCAAACTCAGTGGTGTCCGCCTTCGAGATAGGCGGCGCGCACTTCCGGATTGGCGAGCAGTTCCTTACCGGTGCCGCTCATCGTCACATTGCCGTTGACCATGACATAGCCGCGCGTGGCGAGCTTGAGAGCGCCGAAGGCGTTCTGCTCGACCAGGAATACGGTCAGCCCCTGCGTGCGGTTCAACTCGCGGATGGCGTCGAAGATCTGCTTGACGATCAGCGGCGCCAGACCCAGCGACGGCTCGTCGAGCAAAAGCAGCTTCGGCCGCGCCATCAGCGCGCGTCCGATCGACAGCATCTGCTGCTCGCCGCCCGACAGTGTGCCGCCGCGCTGGGCGATGCGCTCCTTGAGCCGCGGGAACAGCTTGAACACCTTCTCGACGTCCTCGTCATAGTGTTGGAGGTTGTCGAGGCTGGCGCCCATCTGCAGGTTTTCCATCACCGTCATGCGCGGAAAGATGCGCCGGCCTTCGGGCGATTGGGCGATGCGCATGCGCGCGATCTCGTGCGTCGGCAATTGCGTGATGTCGGTGCCGGCGAAGGTGATGGTGCCGGCGCGAGCCCGCGGCGCGCCGAAAATGGTCATCATCAGCGTCGACTTGCCGGCGCCGTTGGCGCCGATCAGCGCCACGATCTCACCTTCCTTCACGGTGACATCGACGCCGTTAAGCGCCCGGATGTTGCCGTAGTAGGTCTGCACGCCCTTGATATCGAGCAGCGTTGTCCTGGCCATCACTTGCCCCCTCCGCGCTTGCCCGCCACAGGCTTGGCAGCAGTTTTTCCGGAAGCATGGCTGGTCGCCACCTTGCCCGCATCGACGCGGCGCGAGAATTCCGTGTCCTTGCCCTGGCTGAGCAGCTTGGCCTGCTTGACCCATTCCTCGCGCGCGATGCGCCCGTCGAAGGCAAGATAGGCTTCGGCGGCTTCGACGTCGGCCTTTTTCCAGGCGCCGATCTGGTCGAAATGGAAGATGCCGTGATCGTTGAGCTTCTTCTCGTTGACCGAACCGATCCCCCTGATGCGGGTCAAATTGTCGGCCTTGCCGCCGCGAGGCGCCGCCAACCGGTTGGAGATCCCCCCGGCCTTCGCCGCCGGAGCCTTGGTTGCCGGTTTGGCCGGTCCGGACGCCGCGGTCGACTTTGCAGTCGTCCCGGTGGTCGTCTTTGATGCCGCCTTCGGAGCCGGCTTGGCCTTTGACGCCGGAGCAGGCTTCTCAGCCGGCACCGCCGCCGCCGGGGCCGCCTTGTTTGCAGCGGCGAGCGATCGTGCATCGACCTGACCGGCCTTCGAGGCGCCCTTGGCTACCGTAACCCGCTCGCCCGAACTATGGCCGACCGTGTCGGTCACCGGCCCGGCGAGATAGGAAGACGATGTCCCCGGGCCGTGTGCTGCATCCGGCCCCGTATCGAGCTGTTCGATGACGTCTTCATCGCCGACTTCGGTCAGCACCGACTCGACTTCCTCGTCATCGACGCCGAGATAGGCGGCGATGACGCGCGGGTCGGTGCGCACCGACTGCGGACTGCCGTCGGAGATCTTGCGGCCATATTCCAGCACCACGACATGGTCGGAGATTTGCATGACCACCGACATGTCATGCTCGATCAACAGGATCGAGGCGCCTGATGTGTTCTTGATATCGATCAGCAGCTCATTGAGCGCCGCCGATTCCTTCGGATTGAGGCCGGCTGCCGGCTCGTCGAGGCATAGAAGCTCCGGCCCCGTGCACATGGCGCGCGCGATCTCGAGACGCCGCTGCGCGCCATAGGGCAGGTCGCCGGCCGGATCGTCGGCGCGGTCGACAAGATCGGCCTTCTCCAGCCAGTGCTTGGCAAGCTCCACCGATTCGGCCGAGGCCTTGCGGTAGCCGCTGAAGCCGAACAGGCCCAGGATCGTATAGCCCGAGGCTTTCATCAGCTTGTTGTGCTGGGCAACCAGCAGGTTCTCCAGCAGCGTCATGCCCGAGAACAGGCGGATGTTCTGGAAGGTGCGCGCCACCTTGGCGCGCGCCGGGATCTCATGGTTGGGCAGTCGCTCGAGCAAATAGCTCGTGCCGTCGTTCCGGTTGAGCGTGATCATGCCTTCCGACGGCTTGTAGAAGCCGGTGATGCAGTTGAACACGGTGGTCTTGCCGGCGCCGTTGGGGCCGATCAGCGCGGTGATCTCGCCGCGCCTAGCGGCGAAGGACAGGTCGCCGATGGCTACCAGGCCGCCGAACTTCATCGACAGATGCTCGACCTGCAGGATGGCGTCGTTCATGCCCGGATTGGTCCCCTGAATCGTGCTCGCATTCATCAGCCGTGGCCCTCCTTGGTGAAGGAGCCGGAGACCGCTCTTCGCACCTTGAGGAAGGCGGTCGGCTCGCGACTGCCGACAAACCCGCGCGGCTTCCACAGCATGACGATGACCATGGCCATGCCGAACAGAAGCATGCGGTAGAGTTCCGGCGTGAAGTCCGGCCCAAATATCTGCTTGAGGAAGTCGAGCTCGCGCAGCGCCTCGGTGCCGCCGATCATCACCATCGCGGCAACCGCAATGCCGACCAGCGAACCCATGCCGCCGAGAACGACGATGGCCAGGATGATGGCCGATTCCAGGAAGACGAAGGATTCCGGGCTGACGAAGCCTTGCCGCGCGGCGAAGAACGAGCCGGCGAAGCCACCGAACATGGCGCCTGTGGCAAAAGCCGTGAGCTTGGTTGTCGTCGTGTTGATGCCCAGAGACCGGCAGGCGATCTCGTCTTCGCGCAGCGCTTCCCATGCGCGGCCGACCGGCAGGCGCCGCAGCCGGATGGTGACGAAGGCGGTGAGCAGGCACAGGCCCAGGATGAGATAATAGAGGAAAATCTTGTAATACGCGCCCGACTGGGCGATGCCCAACACCTTGGCGATGTAGTTCGGGTCTGACACGTTGAACGACATCAGGCCGAAGAAGCTGACCTTGGGAATGCCGGAGATACCGGCCGACCCGTTGGTGACCTCGCGCCAGTTGATCAGCACCAACCGGATGATCTCGCCGAACGCCAGCGTGACGATTGCCAGATAGTCGCCGCGCAGGCGCAGCACCGGGAAGCCGAGCAGCACGCCCCAGAAGGCGGCCATGGCACCCGCTGCCGGCAGCAGGATCCAGAACGACAGGCCGTATTGGGTGCCGAGCAACGCATAGGCATAGGCGCCAATTGCATAAAAGGCGACGTAGCCGAGATCGAGCAGGCCGGCGAGGCCGACGACGATGTTCAGGCCCCAGGCCAGCATCACATAGATCAGGATCTGGATGCCGAAATTATCGACCCATTTCAGCGAACCCTGCAGCCCTCCGACAATCGACCAGGCACTCAGCGACAGCACCGCGACCACGAGGATCGGGTACAGCACAAGCGCGGCAATGCCGAGTTTGGTGAAGTTGGCATGGATGAAGGCTCTGAAATAGTAGATCACGCAAGCCAGCACATAGACGACCGCCAGGGCGCGCAGGAATTGCAGATAGCCTGCCGGCTCAGCTCCCACCCATCCGACGAAAGAGTTGTTGAACACGAACAGCAGCACCGCGGCGATGATTGCCACGATAAAGGCCGGCAACTGGAAGAAGCGCGACGCCACGCTGGCCGGCAGCAGACCGGTGGCGACGTCGGTGATCTTCTGGTTGGCCAGGAAGGGCTGGCCATAAGCGACATAAAGAAACCGCCCGACAGCCGTGGCGATCACCACGGCGGCAAGCAGGCCCCAGCGCGTCGTCAGGACCAGCTCATTGGAAATGTTCTGACCCGTCTTCAGGCCGATGAACAGCACGAACAGGCCAAACGCTATGGCGCCGGCATAAAGCGCCTCGCGCGTGGCGCGCTGCATGGGGGTGGCGACGGCGTCGCGCTCCGGAGATACGGTGACGGCCATGGTCTCAGACCTTTTCGACTTCTGGCCGGCCCAATATGCCGGAAGGCAGGAAGATCAGCACGATCGCCAGGATCGAGAACGCCGCGACGTCCTTGTAGTCGATCGAGAAATAGGCCGACCACATGCTCTCGATGAAGCCGATCATCAGCCCGCCGAGCACCGCACCCGGCAGCGAACCGATGCCGCCCAGCACCGCCGCCGTGAAGGCTTTCACGCCGGGCGTGAAACCGTCCGAGAAGGCAATGACGCCGTAATACATCAGGAAGAGCGTACCGGCGACGGCGGCAAGGGCCGCACCCATGATGAAGGTAATCGAGATGGTGCGGTCGACATCGATGCCGAGCAGCGCCGCCATCTTGCGGTCCTGCTCACAGGCCCGCTGCGCCCGCCCAAGCGAAGTCCTGTTGACCAGATACCAGAACAGCGCCAGCAGCAGCGCCGTGACGATGACGATGATGATCTGCTTCAGCGACACACTGATGCCGTTGATGTTGTAAACCTGCGAAACCATCGGCGGGATCGGCTTGTTGCGCGGCCCCTGCGTCACCTGGACGAAATTCGACAGCGCGATCGACATGCCGATCGCGGTGATCAGCGGCGCCAGCCGGAATGAGCCGCGTAGTGGCCGGTAGGCAACCTTCTCGATCGTCCAGTTGTAGAGGCTGGTGAGCAGCATCGCCACGATCATCATGAGCAGCAGCGCCAGCACCACCGGCACCGAATAGAACAGCGCGCCAAGTGCGAGGAAGACGATCAGTGCCGTGAAGGCACCCACCATAAAGATATCGCCATGGGCGAAGTTGATCATGCCGATGATGCCGTAGACCATCGTGTAGCCGATCGCGATCAGCCCATAGATCGATCCCAGCGTCAGCCCGTTGATAAGCTGCTGGACAAAATACTGCATGTGTACATGGCTCCCCTGGAATGTCGCCCATGCAGACGCATTCCTTTTCGTATTTCCCCTAGTCGTAAAGTTTCGAGCCCGGATTGCAACGTCATTTTTCAATCGTCATGCGTGTTTTCGCGGCACGCCGTCCGATTGCCCGTTTTCTCTCATCCGACCCCTGGACTATCGCGGACCCTACCATTGGCATAACGCAATGTCTTTGACGATTCGACCGCATCATGCGCCCCGTTTCGAAGAAATCGCCGTCAAAATTAGGTGATGAGAAGAATCGTTGCGTTGCTGACACGGCCCGTTTTTCGTTCCGTTCCTTTCCCCGGGGTCAGGTTCCCCTTCACTTGACCACAAAACCATGCGCGAACGGATCGCGGTCGTCGATGAAAATGGTGTTCAATCCGGTCATCCGCGCCCAGCCGCCGATCGACGGAATAATGGCCGGTTTGCCGGCGATGGTGACGTCCTTTTCGACCTTGCCCTTGAACAGCGAACCGATGATCGATTCATGGACGAAGCTGTCGCCGGCCTTGAGTTTGCCCTTGGCATGAAGCTGCGCCATGCGCGCCGAGGTGCCGGTGCCGCAGGGCGAGCGGTCGATCGCCTTGTCGCCGTAGAACACGGCGTTGCGTGCGTCCGCACCATCCACCGTCGGCGCGCCGGTCCACAGCATGTGCGACAGCCGGTTGATGCCCGGGTTCTCCGGATGCACGAAGGAATATTTCTCGTTGAGCCGCTGCCGCACCACCGGGCTCCAGGCAATGAAGTCGCCCGCCGAATGATCGGCCATGTCACGATAGTTCTTCTGCGGCTCGACGATGGCGTAGAAGTTGCCGCCATAGGCGACGTCGACGGTGATTTCGCCGAGCTGCGGACACTCGACCGTCAGCCCCTCTGCGTAGAGGAAAGACGGCACATTGGTGATGCGCACCTCCTCGACATAGTCGCCGACTTGGCTGTACTCGGCGATGACCAGGCCGGCCGGCGTGTCGAGCCGAAGCACGCCCGGCGTCTTCGGCTTGATCAGCCCATGCTCGATGGCAAAAGTCACCGTGCCGATGGTGCCATGGCCGCACATCGGAAGGCAGCCGGAGGTTTCGATGAACAGGATGGCGATGTCGCAATCCTCGCGCGTCGGCGGATAGAGGATGGAGCCGGACATCACGTCGTGGCCGCGCGGCTCGAACATCAGCCCGGTGCGGATCCAGTCATACTCTGCGAGGAAATGCGCCCGCCGTTCCATCATCGTCGAGCCCTGCAGCAGCGGGCCACCGCCGGCGACCAGGCGCACCGGATTGCCGCAGGTGTGGCCGTCTATGCAGAAGAAGGATTTCTTGGCCATGACGCTCCTTGAAAAATCAAAACCCACGAAAGTCAAAATCGTTGTGGACTGAAGGGGGCCAGATCGATCGGCGAAGTCTGCCCCAGGACGAGGTCTCTGATCAACCGTCCGGTGGCCGCCGCCTGGGTCAGGCCGAGATGGCCATGGCCGAAGGCATAAACCACCGACCTCCTTCCCGGCGCGCCGCCGATGACAGGCACCGAATCCGGCAGCGAGGGACGGAACCCCATCCATTCGCGCCCGCCCGAGGGATCGAGGCCCGGCAGGAACTTCTGCGCCTTCCGCAACAGCGCCTTCGACCTGGCATAATTGGGCGGCCGCTCGATGCCGCCAAGTTCGACCGCGCCGCCGACGCGCAGGCCCGTTTCGAGCGGCGTGATGACGAAGCCGTGCCCCGAGAAGATCAGCATCCGCTTCACGTCGAAGGCGCTCGTCGGCAGCGTGGTATTGTAGCCGCGCTCGGTCTCCAGCGGAATGCGATCGCCGAGCTGCCTCGCCAGCTGATGCGACCAGGCGCCGGCGGCGATGACAAGATGCCGGGCTTGCCTGGTCGTGCCGTCAGCCAATGCCAGCGCAGCACCTTCCTGGTTGGCTGTGACGCGATCGATCCGTGCCTTTTCAAAGCGGGCGCCCTTGGTCTGCGCATAGGCCCACACCGCCTTGCCGAGCAGTTTCGGGTCGGCGACGGTCTTCCATCCCGGCACGAACGTGCCCTTGACGAAGCGTGGCGAAAGCCCCGGCTGCAAGGCAGCCAGCTCTTCGCCCTCGACATGGCGAAAGCCGATGCCGAAACGCTCGCGCACCGCCCAGCCGGGCAGCCCGGCCTGAAACTCGGCTTCGCTTTCGTACAGTTCGAGTGAACCGTCCTCGCGCAGCATCGACCGCGTTCCGGAGCGATCGAGCAGCCCCATCCACTCCGCTTCGGCGAGCTTCATCATGCCAGCCTGGGCGGCGAGGCTCGCCTCGTATTTTTCCGGCGCCCCGGCGCGCCAGAAGCGGATTAGCCAGGGCAGAAGCTTCGGCAGATAGGCCGGTGGAATGCTGAGCGGGCCGAGCGGATCGGCCAGCCATTTCGGCAGCTGCCGCACCATGCCCTTATGCGCCATCGGCAGCACGTCGGAAAAGGCAAAGGCGGCGGCATTGCCGGAACTCGTCTCCTCGCAAATGCCCGTCCTATCGAAGATCGTGACATTGCGTCCCGCCTCGGCCAGAGAAGCGGCGGCACAGATGCCAATGATGCCGCCACCGACGATGGCGATGTCCGAGATCTCGGTTGGCGCCGTCACGACCGGATATCTCCAGGGTTGAGGGCTTTTGTCATCAGCGGGTTTTCCCGGTCGGACTGGGCGACCGTCCAACCGAGGGCCTGATAAAACCCTTCTGCCTCCTTGGCCGCATTGACTTCAAGCTGCTCCAAACCAAGGCGGCATGCATAGGCCTCGACTTCCTGCATAAGGATTCGGCCGAAGCCACGCCGCTGCATGCCCGGCTCGATGGCAACGAGCCGGGCAACACCAAGACGCGGACCGGCAACGTCCAGCCTCGCGGTCCCTACCGGCACGCCGTCGCGAATGAGGAGTAGTGGATGATTGCTCGCAAGGCGGTCGTCGGGATGCCGTTCGTCATAGCCATCCAAGCCCCGGTCCTCCCAAAGAACGCGCTTGCGAATACGATGATATGCCGCCCAATCCCCATCGCTTTCGACGCGCTTGAGATGGATCCGATTCGGCATATAACTTTCCTCAGAACGACGGCAGTGTTGGCCGAACCGCCAGCGCGTCCTTGACGATCTTCTCGACTGCCTTGCGGCGCTCGCCCGACAGCGGCTGGCGCGGCATGCGGACGCGGTCGTTGGTGTTGATCGCGAACACTTCGGCAAGCTTGATGTTCTGGACCAGATAGGTCGAGACGTCGAGATCGAGCAGCGGACGGAACCAGCGGTAGATAGCGAGCGCCTCTTCGCGGCGGCCCTGCTTCATCAGCTGGTAGATGGCGACTGTCTCGCGGGGGAACGCGGTGACCAGTCCGGCCACCCAGCCGATGGCGCCGACCGACAGCGCCTCGAAGGCGAGATTGTCGACGCCGGTGAACAGGTCGTAGCGGTTACCGAGGCGATTGATGATCTCGGTCGAGCGGCGGATGTCGTCGGAGGATTCCTTGATGGCGACGAAGCGCTTGTCCGATGCCAGCTCTTCCATCTGGTCCACGGTGACGTCGACGCGGTAGGCAAGCCGGTTGGAGTAGATCATGACCGGCAGGTCGCCGGCCTCGGCGACAGCGCGGAGCGCCGCGACCGTCTCTTCCGCATTGGTGTGATAGATCGGGCTCGGCACGACCATCAGGCCGTTGGCGCCTTCTTTCGCGGCGCGCCTGGCGATACTGGCGGCCTCACGGGTGCCGGCCTCGTTGACGGTCAGCAGCACCGGCTTCTTGCTGGCAACTTTCTGCGCGGTCTTCAGCACTTCGATCTTCTCGTCGGGCGACAGCATCGGCCCTTCGCCGAGCGATCCGCAGACGATGATGCCGTCGCAGCCGGCCTCCATCTGCAGGTTGAAGCAACGCTCCATCTCGCCATGATCGAGACGATCATCCGCAGTGAATTTGGTCGTGACGGCTGGAAAAACTCCGGTCCACATGATCATCTCTCCATCTGATATATCAGCCGTATATCTATTAAGAAACTACCTGTCAATGCGGATTCCGTTGTGATATATGCAAGATATATCAGGAGAGCGCCTTTGATATCCATGGAAGCCAGCACCGTGACCGAGCCAGCCGCGACCAAGGCCTATCATGTGCTCGAGCACATGATCGTCACGCTCGAGCTGGCTCCTGCGAGCTTCGTCACCGAGGGCGCCCTGATCGACAGGCTCGGGCTTGGTCGCACGCCGGTACGCGAGGCGATCCAGCGGTTGGCGTGGGAAGGGTTGCTCGACGTGCGACCGCGCGCCGGCATCGCGATCGCTCCGCTGCATCCCGGCGACTGGCTGCGCGTGCTCGACGCGCGCCGCGGCGTCGAGGTAGTGCTGGCCCGTTCAGCCGCCCGCTTCGTCACCCGCGAGGCAGCCGACCTGTTTCACGAAGCAGCGCTTGCCATGCAGAAGGCGGTCATCGCGGGCAACGTACTTGCCTTCATCCAGGCCGACAAGGCGCTCGACGAAGCGCTAGCCCTGGCCGCCGACAACCCATTCGCCGCTCGGCTGGCGGCCCCCTTGCAGACCCACAGCCGCCGCTTCTGGTTCCGCTACAAGGCCGACACCGGCCTTGCCGAATCCGCCGAGCACCATGTCGCGCTGATCCGCTCGATCCTCGACGGCGACGAGGAAGCCGCGGCCAAGGACGCCAAGCGGCTGATGGCGCTGCTGCGCGGCCACGCGGAACTGGCTGCCACGCGCTGAGAGCCCTCAAATTGGCCCGGCATCTGTCCTCGGGTCTTTTCCGCGCTTCGGTTCAGGCACCTGGCAAGGCAGCCGTCACCAACGCACCGTCCCAACCTTCGCCTGCGGTGATGACGCAGCTCTGACCTTGCGTATCGGTGGCGAGGATAGTCCAGGTGCCCTGGTCGGAAACGAAGACTTCGAGAATCACGCTCGGGTTGACCAGGCCGCGCGCTGCCTCGCTTTCGTGAAACTTCTCGCCGAGCGCCTTGATCATATCCGCTCGGGCTGCGCATTGTCCGGCCGCCAAGGCCGGGACTGCAAAACACGAAGACGCAGCACAAAGTAGCATTGCCATGAGACGTGTCATCCGACATCTCCTTGCGCCACGCGGTGCCCCCGAAGCTGTCGCTAGCGCCGTTGGTTGATCTGCCGCACCTCCTTCGCGGCAGGATTGAAACCTAAGACTACAAACGCCCCTCCGGTTCCATCACATTAACGTTTAGGCCGATACGGTCCGCGACCGGATTGCAAAAGGCCCGGGCACATTGGCGCCCGGGCCTTGAAGTCAAAATCGGTTGTTATCCGGTCAGTTCATCGTCGGGATGACGAATTCCGCACCATCCTTGATGCCGGAAGGCCAGCGCGAAGTCACCGTCTTGGTCTTGGTGTAGAAGCGGAACGCGTCCGGGCCGTGCTGGTTGAGGTCGCCGAACGAAGATGCCTTCCAGCCGCCGAACGTGTAGTAGGCGATCGGCACCGGGATCGGCACGTTGATGCCGACCATACCGACCTGGACACGCGAGGCGAAGTCGCGCGCGGCATCGCCGTCACGAGTGAAGATGGCGACGCCATTGCCCATCTCGTGGTCGTTGGCGAGCTTGATCGCGCTTTCATAGGTCGGCGCGCGCACCACCGAGAGCACCGGCCCAAAAATCTCTTCCTTGTAGATGCGCATATCGGCGGTCACGTTGTCGAACAGGCAGCCGCCCATATAGTAGCCGTCTTCATAGCCCTGCATGGAGAAGCCGCGGCCGTCGACGACCAGCTTGGCGCCTTCCTTGACGCCGGTGTCGACATAGCCCTTGACACGCTCCAGGGCCTGCGCCGTCACCAGCGGGCCGAAATCAGCAGAAGAGTCCGTCGAGGGACCGACCTTCAGGCTTTCGACGCGCGGGATCAGCTTTTCCATCAGCCGGTTGGCCGTGTCATTGCCGACCGGGACGGCCACTGAGATCGCCATGCAGCGCTCGCCGGCCGAGCCGTAGCCGGCGCCGATCAGCGCGTCGACGGTCTGGTCCATGTCGGCGTCGGGCATGATGATCATGTGGTTCTTGGCGCCGCCGAAGCACTGCACGCGCTTGCCGGCGGCGGTGCCGCGCGAATAGATGTAATGGGCGATCGGCGTCGAGCCGACAAAGCCGATGGCCTTGATGTCGGGGTCGTCGAGGATGGCGTCGACGACGTCCTTGTCGCCATTGACGACGTTGAGGATGCCCGCCGGCAGGCCGGCCTCGAGGAACAGTTCGGCAATGCGCATCGGCACGCCCGGGTCGCGCTCCGACGGCTTCAGGATGAAGGCGTTGCCGCAGGCGATGGCCGGCGCGATCTTCCACAGGGGGATCATCGCCGGGAAGTTGAACGGCGTGATGCCGGCAACGACGCCGAGCGGCTGGCGCATCGAATAGACGTCGATGCCGGGGCCGGCGCCGTCGGTGAATTCGCCCTTCATCATGTGCGGCGCGCCGATGCAGACCTCGACCACTTCGAGGCCGCGCTGGATGTCGCCCTTGGCGTCGCCGATCGTCTTGCCATGCTCGCGCGCCAGGATGTCGGCCAGTTCGTCATAGTCGCGGGCGACGAGTTCGAGGAACTTCATCAGCACGCGCACGCGGCGCTGCGGGTTGGTCGCCGCCCATTTGGGCTGCGCTGCCTTGGCATTCTGGACCGCCGCGCGCAGTTCCGCCTGCGAAGCCAGTGCCACCGTGCCGCGCACGGAGCCGTCCATCGGCTGCATGACATCCTGCTTGCGGCCGCTGGTCCCGGCGACATGCTTACCGCCGATGAAATGACCGTAGTCGATCATGATCTCTCTCCCTTTGTTTGTGATGGCCCATTGTCCGCCTTTGCAGCGGCGATGGCAACGCGAGGGAGAACGCAACCGTTGTGCGGGAAATAGATAACGATTGACGGGCGAGCATCAATTCCCGCAAATGGTGGGATGCAATTGCTGCTGAGATTGAGTTCTTTCGCGCCCCCCTCTGTCCTGCCGGACATCTCCCCCTCTAGGGGGGAGATTGCGCTGTCATCTTCGGCTTCGCCAATTATTGAGGCTGTTAACGAAGAGCTGTCGGCGAAGCTGCCAATCTCCCCCCTTGAGGGGGAGATGTCCGGCAGAACAGAAGGGGGCGCCACAGAACGCAGCGTCGGCGATTTTCATCTGGACCATTCCCATGAACTGGGATGACGTCCGCATCTTCCTTGCCGTGGCCCGCGCCGGCCAGATCCTTGGCGCCGCCAAGCGCCTGGAACTCAACCACGCCACAGTCTCGCGCCGCATCGCCGCGCTCGAGGATGCGCTGCGCTCAAAACTGTTTCGCCGGCTGACCACCGGCAGCGAGCTGACGCCGGCCGGCGAGCGCTTTCTCGACATTGCCGAGCGCATGGAAGGCGACATGATCGCCGCGCGCTCGACCATTGCCGGCGAAGGCGACGATGTCTCTGGCACAGTGCGCATCGGCGCACCGGACGGTTTTGGCGTCGCCTTCCTGGCCAAGCGCCTCGGCGAACTGACCGCGCTGCACCGCGAACTCACGATCCAGCTCGTGCCGGTGCCGCGCTCCTTCTCCCTGTCGCGCCGCGAGGCCGATATCGCCATCACCGTGGAACGGCCGACGGAGGGCCGGCTGGTGGCGGGAAAGCTGGTCGACTACTCGCTCGGCCTGTTTGCCTCACGCGACTATGCGCAAGTGCATGGTTTGCCCCAGACCGCCGCCGAATTGGGCCAGCACACCCTCATCGGCTATGTGCCGGACCTCATCGTCAGCCCCTCGCTCGACTACGCGGCCGAGTTCAGCGCGGACTGGCGCACCAGCTTCGCCATCTCTTCGGCGCTCGGCCAGGCCGAAGCGGTGCGCTCGGGCGCCGGCATCGGCATCCTGCACACCTTCGTCGCTCGCTCGATGCCGGAATTGGTGCCGGTCGATGTGGTCGCACCCATTCGCCGCGCCTACTGGCTGGTCTATCACGAATCGGTCAGGCCGCTGCGCCGCGTCCAGATCGTTGCCAGCTTCATCACCAAGGCGGTGGAGCGGGCGAGAAGCCTGTTCACCTGATTTCGCAAAACCGATAAAGCAAATCCGCCATCCAAGGCGGGTCGAGCAAAAACGAATTCACCACACGCCCAACCTTGTCTGCCAATGCGCCCATTCGACGAAGACCGGGTCCGGCAGTCGTTCTGATCTTCTATCGCAAATAGCGCTCCTGGGCGAGGTCGCGGACATCGATGTCCGGCACCCGGCTGGAGATGATGTCAGCCAGAACCTTGCCCGAGCCGCAGGCCATGGTCCAGCCGAGCGTGCCGTGGCCGGTGTTGAGATAGAGATTGGAAAGCTCGGTGCGGCCGATCAGCGGCGGACCATCCGGCGTCATCGGCCGTAGCCCGCACCAGAAGGTCGCGTCCCGCATGGCGCCGGCGCCCGGAAAGAGATCGCCGACCGAGTGCTCCAGCGTGCGGCGGCGCGATTCGTGCAGCCTGAGGTCGAAGCCGGAAATCTCGGCCGTACCGCCGACCCGGATGCGGTCGCCGAGCCTGGTGATCGCCACCTTGTAGGTCTCGTCCATCACCGTCGACACCGGTGCCGCGGCGGCATCCTTGATCGGCACGGTGATCGAATAGCCCTTGACCGGATAGACCGGGATCGGCCGCTTCACCCGGCGCATGAAACCTGCCGAATAGCTGCCCATCGCCATCACATAGGCGTCGGCGGCTTTCCAGCCCTTGCTGGTGCTGAGATTGGCGATGCGGTTGCGGCTGCGGATGATACGCCAGATCGTCACGTCGTATTCGAACTTGACGCCGCGCGCCACACAGAGCTCGGCCAGCCTATCGGTGAACATCTTGCAGTCGCCGGTCTCGTCACGCGGCAGCCTGAGGCCGCCGACGAACTTTTCGCGCACCCCGGCCAGGCCCGGCTCCGCCGCAATGCAGCCGTCCTGATCGAGGATCTCATAGGGGACGCCATACTTCTTCAGCACCTCGACATCGCCGCCGGTGCCGTCGAGCTGCTTTTGCGTGCGAAACAACTGCAACGTGCCTTGGGTCCGCTCGTCATAGGCGATGCCGGTCGATTCGCGCAGCGCCTTCAGCGTGTCGCGGCTGTATTCGGCCAGCGGCACCATGCGCGCCTTGTTGATTGCATAGCGCTCGGCCGTGCAGTTGCGCAGCATCTTGACCAGCCATGTCCACATATGCGGATCGAAGGCCGGCCGCACGACCAGCGGGCCATGCTTCATCAGCAGCCATTTGATCGCCTTCAGCGGAATGCCGGGCCCGGCCCAGGGCGAGGCGTAGCCGGGCGATATCTCGCCGGCATTGGCGAAGCTGGTTTCCAGCGCCGGGCCTTTCTGGCGGTCGAGAACCGTCACCTCGTGGCCGGCTTCGGCGAGAAAATACGCCGTGGTCACCCCGATGACGCCACCGCCCAGCACCATGATCTTCATCGTACAACACTCCACGGCGACGCCCAAACCGGTGCCATCTTCTGTCTGCCGGATTCTGTGGCGCCCGCCAAGGGGCTACACGCCAAGCGTTAGCTATTGAGATAGCGCCGATGGAAGCGCGGGCCGAGGCTGGTCAGGATCTCGTAGCCGATGGTGCCGGCATGGCCGGCAGCCTCATCGACGCTTTGCGAGGGACCGAGCAATTCGACGAGATCCCCCTCGCGGAGCTTGCCGGACGGCAGGGCGGAGATGTCGAGAGTGATCGAATCCATCGACACCCGCCCGAGGAAGGGCAGGCGCGCGCCCTCGAACCAGGCCGCGGACGCCGCGCGTCGGTGCCAGCCATCGGCATAGCCTAGCGAGATCGTCGCGGCAGCGAGCGGAGCCGTCGTTTGGAACATGTGGCCGTAGCCGACACCGACGCCGGCCTCCAGCATGCGTGTCTGCACGACCTTGGCCTCCAGCCGCACCACCGGCAGCATCGGGTTCGGCCTGGCCGGTGTCGGATTGATGCCGTAGAGCGCGGCACCGGGGCGCGCGAGATCGTAGTGGAAGCGCTGTCCCAGAAAGATGCCGGACGAATTGGTCAGCGAGGCCGGCGCCTTCGGCAACAGTGCGCGCAGCCGCTCGAACGCCAGTCGCTGCCGCTCATTGGCCGGGTGCTCCGACTCGTCGGCGCAGGCCAGATGGCTCATCACGAAGCGGATGTCGATGCCGTCGAACGCATGCGGATCGGCGGCAACGCGCTCCACATCCCGGGGCGCCATGCCAAGCCGCGACATGCCGCTGTCGACCTGGATCGCGGCCGGCAGTTTTCGGCCGGCGCGTCGAGCCGCCGCACGCCAGGCCACCAATTGTTCCGGGCTGTTGATGACTGCGCAAAGGTCTGCCGCCACAGCGTCCGGCTCGGCACCCGGCGGAATGCCGTTCAACACGAAAATGGTCGGGCCCGGCCCAAGCGAGCGGCGCAAGGCGACGCCTTCGGCCAGGAGCGCGACGAAGAAGGTGTCGCAGCCTTCGCGCAGCAGCGCCGCCGCGACCTGGCTGGCGCCGACGCCGTAGCCGTCGGCCTTGACCACCCCGGCACAGCCAACATCGCCCAACCGCGCTTTCAGCCGCCGGTAGTTGTCACGGATAGCACCGAGATCGATGGTGAGGATGGCTCCCGCCACCGCTTCGCTTGTGGCGGTGACCTCTTCGGGCAGCGACCTTTTGGGGGCGTCGTTCATGGCGACCCTTCTTCTAGCGGATAGACATCAATAGGACCGCCGGGTCGGCGCGGCAACCGGGTCGTTTCCTGCCAGGGCTATTGCACCAGATGGCGGAACGCCGCCACCACGTCCTCATAGACATGGCGCTTGAACGGCACGATCAGGTCGGGCAGGTCCCGCATCGGCCGCCATGCCCATTTGTCGAATTCCGCGGTATGGCCGCCCGGCGGCGGGTTGATCTGGATCTCGCTGGTATCGCCGTGGAAGCGAAAGGCGAACCATTTCTGCGTCTGGCCGCGATATCGGCCCTTGAAGGCGATGCCGACGAGATGGTCCGGCAAATCATAGTTGATCCAGTTGGGCGCTTCGGCCAGCAGCGAGACGCCTCGCATGCCGGTCTCTTCATAGAGTTCGCGCTCTGCCGCCTGCAACGGCTCCTCGCCCTTGTCGATGCCGCCCTGTGGCATCTGCCAAAGCTGCGTCGTGCCGGCAAATTCGCTGTCCGGCTCGGCAATGCGATGCCCGACCCAGACCAGGCCTTCGGCATTGAGGATCATCAATCCGACACAGGGCCGATAAGGCAGCGTTTCGCGGTCGATTTGTTTTGTCTTCGGCATCGGTCAGTCTTTCCGGTCGTCGTCCAATCAGGACGTGGCTAGCCTTTTTGCGGGTCAACGGCCACCGCTGAAACCGGCACGATCTCGATGCCGCGCTTCTTGGCCTCAACCACCCAGGACGACACGGTGTCAACCGTCAGATCGAAGGCCGAGCCGATGCCGACGGCAGTGCCTTTGGCCCGCGCGGTCGCTTCGAGACTGTCGAGTTTCTTCAGGATTTCGCCGCGGTCCTGCACCGCATCGATCGCCATGTCGCCGGAGACGAAGGGCACACCATCCCTGAGCGCCAGGTTGGGCGCCAGGCTGCGCACCGATGAGCCGTCGTCGATATAGGCGAGGCCGCGTTTGCCGAGTTCGGCCATGAACGGCTCCATCGCCGCCGCATCGGCGGAAAAGCGCGCGCCCATGTAGTTCATGACGCCGGTGTAGTTGGTCGTCCGCGACAGCGCCCAGTGCAGGTTCTTCAAATTCTCGTCCGCGCTCGCCGCCACCGTCAGCGTGTTGCGACCGGGATTGATGTTTGGATAGTCGAATGGTTCGAGCGGCACCTGCATGACGATCTCGTGGCCGCTCTGCCGGGCCGCCTGCATCCAGCGGCCGATGCTGTTGCCTTGCGGCGCGAAGGCCAGCGTCACTTCCGCCGGGAGCTTGGCGATGGCCGCCTGGGTGCCTGTCTGCGAAACCGAAAGCCCGCCGATGACGATCGCCACCCGCGCCCCACGCCCGCCCGACCAGGGCCGCGCATAGACGTCGAACGGCCGCCGACCGTCAGCCCCGCGCACAGGCAAAGGCCCGGTTTCGCTGCCTTCGATCAGCGCCTTGTCGGGAATATGCGCGATCTTCAGGTTCTGGCCGATGGTCGATGGGTCGCGAATGACGATCCCCGCCTTGGGCGGGCCATCGCCCTCTTCCGTCTGTACGTGGATGATCTGCGGCCCGCCTGTCTTTGCCGGCGTCTCCGGTTTTGGCGTCGCCACCGGGGCCAATGCGGCCGGCATGGCAGCGGGTTCGGCCGCCGCAGCTACTTTCGGTGTCGAAACGGCAACTTCTTGCGGCTTTCGAAACGGCTTTTCCCTGAGCGCGATCGCGCCGGAGACGCCGACCACAGCCAGCGCGGCCAAGGCCGCCAAGACCGTGCCGCCGCTGACCTTGCCGGCGGCGCGCGGCGACCGGACAGCCTGTCCGAGCGGGCGTTCGATGTCCTTGCCTATATCAGCCAAGCCCTAATCCCCGGGCGCATCAGCTTCGAAGACGAAACCGCTTCGAAAAGACATGCGCGAATTCATCAATCCTGACGCACCCCTGGCGCCGTGTCTGGGGTTTTGCCTTGCCCCCGAATCAAACTGCCGGAACCTTTCGGTCCCGGCAGCTTCGCATTGCTTCCATCGGGCGGCCAGACCTACTTGTCCGGCCCGCCGCTACTGGTTGAGAACGGCCTTCTGCGGATTGGGCGGGAAGGACGGATCGGTCTTCTGGCCGCGCAGCAGCTGCTCGGCATAAATGAGCTGCAGATCGTCCTTCGGATCCGGCGGCACATAGGCCGCCGAGCCCGAACCGGTCGTGCCCTCGTCGGCGCCCTTGATATGGCCCTTGAGATCGGATTCGCCGCGCGTCAGGTCCCTGCCCTGCAGTTCCGGCGGCAATGGCTGGTCGACCTTGATGTCGGGCGTGATGCCCTTGCCCTGGATCGACTTGCCGGACGGCGTGTAATAGAGCGCCGTCGTCAGCCTGAGCGCGCCATTCTCGCCGAGCGGAATGATGGTCTGCACCGAACCTTTGCCGAAGGACTGCGTGCCGACCACCGTGACGCGGCGCAGATCCTGCAGCGCGCCGGCGACGATCTCCGACGCGCTGGCCGAACCGCCATTGACCAGAACGATCATCGGCTTGCCGTTGATGTCGTCGACCTGCTTTGGCTTGGCGTCGAAGCGAGTGACGTCCTTGGGATCGCGGCCGCGCGTCGAGACGATCTCGCCGCGGTTGAGGAAGGCATCGGACACGCTCACCGCCTGATCGAGCAGACCACCCGGATTGAGGCGCAGATCGAGCACGTAGCCCTTGAGCTTGTCGTCCGGCACCTGCTTCTTGATGGTGTCGATGGCGTTCTCGAGGTCGTCATAGGTCTTTTCGGTGAAGGAGGTGATCTTCATGTAGCCGATGTCGTTTTCGACCCGGAACTTGACCGCCTTGACCTTGATGATGTCGCGCACGACCGTCAGTTCTATCGGCTTGTCGGCGCCCTGGCGCAGGATGGTCAGCTTGATCGGCGTGTTGACCAGGCCGCGCATCTTGTCGACCGCGTCGTTGAGGGTCAGGCCGCGAACCTCTTCACCGTCGATCTTGGCGATATAGTCCCCGGCCAGCACGCCAGCCTTGGCAGCCGGTGTGTCGTCGATCGGTGTGATCACCTTGACCAGATCGTTCTCCATCGTGACCTCGATGCCGAGGCCGCCGAACTCGCCCTTGGTCTGGACGCGCATATCCTGCGCCTGCTCGGCATTCATGTAGGAGGAGTGCGGGTCAAGCGAGGCAAGCATGCCGTTGATGGCGTTCTCGACCAGCGACTTGTCGTCGGGCGGTGTGACATACTGTGCCCGCACCCGCTCGAAGATATCGCCGAAGATCGCCAATTGCTTGTAGGTCTCCGACCCTGCAGCGTTCGCCGCCGAGCCGGGCGTGCCATAAACAAGGCTCATGGCGGAGGCGCCCATCAGCGCACCGGCAAACAGAAGCGACAGTTTCCGCATTATTCACGTCCTTCCAGAAAAACGGTCCGCCCACCATGGGGTCGGATCGACGGGTTTTCCATCCTTGCGAAACTCGACATAGAGTTCCGGCGTGGCATTTCCATTCTTCGAAACCGAGGTGCTCGCCACCCTGGCCTCTCCCATCGCGCCGACCGGCTCTCCTGCGAGCACTGATTGACCGGTTGCGACGCTGATTCTGCTCATCCCCGCCAAAACGACATGATAGCCGTCGCCTGCGTTCAGGATCAAGAGTTGACCATAAGAGCGAAACGGCCCCGCATAAAGCACATTCCCATCCGCCGGCGCGGTAACGATGGCTCCCGATTGTGTCGCAACCATGTCGCCAAGCATCACCGCGCCGTTACCGTCATCGGCGCCGAATCGCCGTTTGATGCGGCCGGTCACCGGTAGCGCGATCTGTCCCTGCAGCGCTGAAAAAGGCGCTACGGCGGCAAGCTGGTTGCCTTCCGGCACCGGCAGCGACGCCAGTTCCGCCGGCGTTGACGTCTTGTCGCTGTCCGCCGTCTTCTGCTCGGCGGCCTTGGCCGCATCGGCAGCCTTGCGGGTCTTGTCGGCTTGCGCTTCGAGCGACGCGATCAATTCCTTCAGGCTGCCGGCCTTGGCCGCCAGCGCCTCGGATCGCTGCTTTTCAGCGGCCATTTGCGTTTGCGTGTCGGCTTCGAGCTTCTGCTTGGCTTCCAGCAGCATGCCGAGCCGTTTTTTTTCCGCGGCCTGGTCGCCGACCGCCGCCGTCAGCCGCGCTCGTTCGGCCTCGATCGAGGCCGTGACCTTGGTCTGCTCCTTGAGATCGGCGAGCAGGATATCGGTCTGCTGACGCAATTCCGGCACCACCGCGCCGAGCAGGATGGCACTGCGCACCGACGACAGCGCGTCCTCGGGCTTGACCAGGATCGCCGGCGGCGGGTTCAGCCCCATGCGCTGCAGCGCGCCCAGCACTTCGGCCAGCACGTCGCGTCGCGCCGCGAGCGAAGCGCGAATCGTCTGTTCCTGGCCCTTCAGCCCTTCCAGCCTGGCGCCGATGTCCTCGATGTCCTGGCCGAGCTTCTGCTCGGTCATCGCCGACTGGATCAGGGCGGCGGTGATCGAGGCGTGATCCTTCTTGATGGTCGCGATGTCGGCGGAGAGCTTGGCCAACCGTTCCGACGACAGCGTGATCTCCTTCGAGACCCGCTCGTATTCCGCCCTGCTCTGGTCCGGATCAGGAGCCATGTCGAGCGTATTTTCGGCCTGCCCCGCATGCAGCGACAGGACAAGCACCGCCGCCGCGATGCCGCAGCGCGCGCGCCATGAGCCCGTTCTCGATTTCCAGCCTTCAGACATTCGGTGTCGACTCTATCTGCGGCTTCGTTAACGAACCATCAACCATGTTTGAAAGGCCCGTTTCCGAACGCATGTCGCCCAAAAGTGGTCAGGTTCCGCAATGCGACATGCATAATACCAAAAGCCAGTCTTGCATGGCATTGGGGCGGAAATCCGCGTGAGTCGCGCCAATTCACCGGTTTACGAGCGATGATAGGGATGTCCCGAAAGGATGGTTGCCACCCGATAGAGCTGCTCTCCCAGCATCACCCGCACCAATTGATGCGGCCAGGTCAGCAATCCGAACGACATCACCAATTCGGCCTGATCGCGCAGCGACTGGTCGTGGCCGTCGGCGCCGCCGATGGCGATGACCAGCGCCTTGCGGCCACCGTCACGCAACACGCCGAGGCGCCCGGCGAAATCTTCCGAGGAAAAGCTTTTGCCGCGTTCGTCGAGCAGAATCAGCGCGGTGCCAGGCTGCAATTGCATCTGCAGCTTCTGGCCTTCCTCACGCCGCCGCTCGTTGGCGGTCTGGCCGCGACCTTCGGCGATCTCGGCAATGCCGGCGAATTCGAGCCCCACCGCAGGGCCGCTCTTGGCGAAACGCTCGAAATAGCGGTCGGCGAGCAACTTCTCGGGGCCGGCTTTCATCCGGCCCACGGCATGAACTGATATCTTCATCCTCGCCCCTATAAGCCGCTAATGCATGCGATGACATGCATCAAAACAAAGGCGGCTTAGTGGAGGGTTTCTTCCTCGAGATCCGGCGCCTGCCACATCTTTTCAAGATTGTAGAATTCGCGGACTTCGGGGCGGAAGACATGGACGATAATGTCGCCCGAATCGATCAGGACCCAGTCGGCGCCTGCCAACCCCTCAACGCGCGCCGTGCCGAGCCCGGCATCCTTGAGCGCTTTGAGAAGATGATCGGCGACAGCCGCAACATGACGGTGCGATCGACCCGAAGCGACGACCATGTAGTCGCCGAGGCTCGATTTTCCCTGGATGTCGATGGAGACAATGTTTTCGGCCTTGGAGTCTTCCAGACTGGCAAGGACTGTCTTGATGGCGCGGGACACGGCGTCGTCTACGCTGATCCTGGCCGGCGAAGGCATGATATCGGCCTTCTTCCGCAGTGCTGTTCTCAGTGTATTTCCTTTCGCAGCAAGAACAACCAAATCACCCTTAAAAGCAGGTGACGCCACTTAGATAGGCAGAGTTCCCTTACAGTTTCAAGACGGCACCTGCCTGGCACGAACGTATTCTCGATCCTGTGGTTCCGCCGCACGTCGGAAAAGATCGGAACCCTCGCTCCCCGTACGGGTTATCGGCTCACCGACCAACCGGATTTTCACCATGCCGATCGACCCGCAAAACACCCTTGCCACCGTCCAGGCTGGCCTCGCGCAACTGAGCACGCTGATCGTTTCATACTCTTTCTCGGCCATCGGCGCCGTCATCCTTTTGGTTGTCGGCTACATCATCGCCGGGCTTGCCGAACGTTCGATCTTCGTCGGCCTCGGCCATATCCATGGTTTCGACGCAACGTTGCGGCATTTCTTTTCCAAGATCGTCCGCTACGCTATCCTGATCCTCGTCACCATCATGGTGCTAGGCCAATTCGGCGTGCAGACGGCGTCGATCATTGCCGCCATCGGCGCCATCGGCCTGGCCATCGGCCTGGCTTTGCAAGGCACGCTGCAGAACATTGCCGCCGGCATCATGCTTCTGGCGCTGCGGCCATTCCGCATCGGCGAATCGGTCGAGGTCGGTTCGATTGCCGGCACGATCGAGGAGATCGGCCTGTTCGCGACCAAGCTCAGGACCGCCGAAGGCGTCTATATCCTGGCGCCCAATTCGACGCTGTGGAATCAGCCGGTGCGCAACTTCACCCGCAACGGTGTACGCCGTGCCGACATCACGCTCTCCATCGGCTCCTGGAACGACATCGACCGCGCCCAGAAGACTTTGCTCGCCATTGCCACCGCCGACCGGCGGGTGAAACGTGAGCCGGCGCCGATCGCTTTCGTCGCGACATTGGGCGACAGCACCGTGTCGATTGCCTTGCGCTACTGGACATCCTCGGCGGATTTCTTCGCCACCCAGACCGACCTCACCAAGCGCGCCAAGCAGCAATTCGACTCGGAAGGCATATCGATCCCGCTGCCGCCGCCGGAAGCACCGACGCCGGAAGCTCGCCGGCAATGATCGGTTAGCCGTTGCGCCGATCCTGCTCGTCCGGCGCGAAGGCCAGTTCGACCGGCAGTGGCGCCTGGGCCGTCATCGGCGCGAAACTGCCGGTTTCACCGGCGGGAACTGGACGCGTCGTGAACACGCGCAAGAGCACGAACAGGCAGAAGGCAGCGGCAATGAGGATCGCCACATAGATGAAGGTCTGCGTCCCGAAGGCAGCCGAGAGCGCCGTTACGATGCCGGGCACGATAAAGCCCGAAAGCGACCACGCAAACAAAAGCGAGCTGGACAGCGCCACCATGTCCTCCTTGCCGGCACGGTCGGAGGCATGCGCGCTGGAAAGCGAATAGATCGATTCCGAGGCGCCATCCCAGATAATGTAAATCACCACCAGCGCCGCCAGCGCGCCCCCATCGAACCCAAGCGCGAACAGGCCGGCGAGCATGGCGAGCGCGGATGCGGCGATCAGCACATAGCGGCGGTCGGTGCGGTCGGAAATCCAGCCAAGCGGGATCTGCAGGATCAGCGTGCCGACGGGCATCGCCGAAAGCAGCAACGCCACATCGGCCTGGCTGTAGCCCTTGGCCGTGGCGTGGATCGGCGCGAAGCCCGCGATGGACATAGACAGGCCGCCGACCGCCAGCATGCCGGCAACGCCGACGGGCGAAATCCGCCAGGCCCGTCCGAGCGCCACCGAGGCCGCCTGCGGTGCGGGCGGTTGGGCCAGCCGGGTCATCCCGACGGGAAGGATCGACAAAGCGGTGAAGACGATGCCGATCAACGGTGCATCCGCCGTCCTGATGTCGACCAGCGCCAGCGTCGCGTAGCCGACACCGAGCCCAGCGACATAGGCAACGTAGAAGAAAGCCATCACCCGGCCGCGGATGGCATTGGCAATGGCATCGTTGAGCCAGCTCTGCGCAACGATGAACAGGCCGCATATGGCAAAGCCGTAGAGCGCGCGGGCCGCGATCCACAACAGCGGATGCGGGCCGGCGCCGACAGCAGCATTGGCCAGCGCGATCAGCGCCGACAGCACCATGAAGGCGCGGGCATGGCCAACCCTTCGCACCAGCGGTCCGGTGAGGATACAGCCGGCGAGGCCGCCGGCCGAAAGCCCGGTGATGATCAGCCCGGCCCAGGTCGGATCGAAGCCCTCGGCGCCAAGCCGGACCGGAATATAGGCGAACATCAGCCCGTTGCCGACGGCGATCAGTGCCATCGACACTATGACGCTGGCAATCGCGATCAACGGCGTGGGCTCGGTGCCCTGCTCGACTTCGCTGCGGTTTTTCCTGGGAATCGACATGCCTGCTCAGGATCGCCCACGAAACAGGCAAAGGGAGCGATAAAAGCGACATGACCGGGCGAGCGGTCTTACCCCTTCGCCAGCTTGCGGATCGCGCTCGATGACAGCGACGAGCGTGGGCCGTGGATGAAGGTCCAGGCCGGCGCCTTCATGCGGGCAAGCCTCGGCGCATCGCCTTCGTCGACGCGCGCATAGTCGAACGTCTTGGCAACGACCGAGGACAGGAACGACAGCGTCGCTCCCGGCCGGTCGATGACGGCGATCGGGAAGGTCATGACGATCTCGCGCCAGCGTTGCCAGCGATGGAAATCGCGCAAACTATCCGCACCCATGATCCAGACGAAATCGACGCCGGGGTTGCGCGCCTTGACCAGCGCCAGCGTGTCGGCGGTGTAGCGGACGTGATGGGCGGCTTCGAAAGCGGTGACCTTGATCTTCGGGTTCTTGGCGGTCTGCTCTGAGAGTTGCAATCGCTCGCTCAACGGCGCCAGTTCGCCTGTGTTCTTCAGCGGGTTGCCCGGCGTCACCATCCACCACAACTGGTCAAGTGCCAGGCGTCGCAGCGCGATTTCGGCGACCAGCGCATGGCCTGCATGCGGCGGATTGAACGAACCGCCGAACAGGCCGACGGCCAGCCCTTTCTCGGCATGTGGCATTTTGAGATAGTGGGAGGGGATTGCGGGCTGAAGGGACGACAGCATGGTGCTAGGCGCCCCCCTCTGTCCTGCCGGACATCTCCCCCTCAAGGGGGGAGATTGGCAGCGTCACTGACGGCAGAAATTCTGCGGCGGCAGCAATTGGTGAAATCAGAAACAACAGCCGATCTCCCCCCTTGAGGGGGAGATGTCCGGCAGGACAGAGGGGGGTGGCTGGGCGCAACGCCTCAGGCTCTGACGTCGAAAAGCTTCAAGGCCTCACCTGCCCAGACCCACGCACGCGGTATTTGAACGAAGTCAACTGCTCGACGCCGACTGGTCCGCGCGCATGCATCTTGCCGGTGGCGATGCCGATCTCGGCGCCCATGCCGAACTCGCTGCCGTCGGCGAACTGCGTCGAGGCGTTGTGCAGCAGGATCGCCGAATCGATCTCGTTGAAGAAGCGCTCGACGACCTGCGCATCCTCGGCGACGATCGCCTCGGTGTGATGCGAGGAAAAGGTTTCGATGTGTTCGATCGCACCACCGATACCGTCGACCAGCTTCACCGCGATGATGGCGTCGAGATATTCGGTCACCCAGTCGAGATCGGTGGCAGGCTTGGCGTCGGAAAACACTTTCAGCACTTCGGCATCGGCGTGGATCTCGCAACCGGCAGCGCGAAGTGCGTCGAGGATCGGCACCAGATGCGTGGAGGCAACCGCACGGTCGACCAGCAGTGTCTCGGCGGCGCCGCAGACACCGGTGCGCCGCATCTTGGCGTTGACCGCGATCCTCACCGCCATGTCGAGCTTGGCGGAGCGGTCGATGTAAAGATGACAGATGCCTTCGAGATGGGCGAAAACCGGCACCCGGGCCTCGGTCTGCACCCGCCCGACAAGGTTTTTTCCACCGCGCGGAATGATGACGTCGAGCGTGCCGTCAAGGCCCTTCAGCATCTCGCCTACGGCGGCGCGATCGGTGGTCGGCACCAGCTGGATGGCGTCTTCCGGCAGGCCGGCTTCCTTCAGCCCTTCGACCATGCAGGCATGGATGGCGGCCGAAGAATTGAGCGAATCCGAGCCGCCGCGCAGGATCACCGGATTGCCGGCCTTGAGGCACAACGCGCCGGCATCCGCCGTCACGTTCGGGCGGCTCTCATAGATGACGCCGACGACGCCGAGCGGCGTGCGCACGCGCTGGATATGCAAGCCGTTCGGCCGGTCCCATTGCGCGATGACGTCGCCGACCGGATCGCGGAGCGCGGCGATTTCCCTGATGCCTTCGGCCATGGCTAGAATGCGCGCCGGATTGAGCTTCAACCGATCCATGAAGGAGGCGGAAAGCCCTGATTCCTCGCCATTCGAGACATCGATGGCGTTGGCGTCGAGGATGTCCTGCTCACGAGCAATGATCGCTTCCGCCATGGCGAGGAGTGCAGCATTCTTGGCGGCGGTCGTGGCGATGGCCAACGGTCGGGCGGCAGCCCGGGCCCGGCGGCCGATATCGGCCATCAGCGCGACGGTGTCGTCCCCGGATTTTTCATGCAGTTTCAGCATGGCTCATCCTCCGCTTACGGCGCCACCGGCCAGTACTTGGTCGCTTGCCCCTACTTGGTCACCGGAATGGCTCACCACAAGGTCATCGCGGTGGATCATTGCAGACCGCGCCTCGTAGCCGAGCACGGTTTCGATCTCGGCCGTCTTCAGGCCAGCGATCCTTACGGCATCGGCGGCATCATAGGCAACCAGCCCCCGCGCGATCTCGCGGCCCTCGGGCGACAGGATCGCCACCGTGTCGCCGCGCGAGAAATTGCCGCTGACGAGTTTGACGCCGGCCGGCAGCAGCGACTTACCCGACAGAAGCGCACCGATGGCACCGGCATCGACCGTCAGCCTGCCGGCCGGTTCGAGCTGGCCGGCGATCCAGGTCTTGTAGCCCTTGACCGGATTGCTGCGCGGCCGAAAGAAGGTGGCGCGCTCGCCTCGCTCGATCGCCATCAGCGGCGACAGCCGTGTGCCGGACGTGATGATCATCGCGGTGCCGGCGGCGGTCGCGATCTTGCCGGCATCGAGCTTCGTCCGCATGCCGCCGCGCGACAATTCGGAAGCAGCGGCACCCGCCATCGCCTCGATATCAGGCGTGATCCGGTCGACCACCGGAATGAACTTAGCTTTGGGGTCCCGCGCCGGCGGCGCCGGTTAGAGCCCGTCAATGTCGGAAAGCAGCACCAGAAGGTCCGCGCCCATCATGGTGGCGACGCGGGCCGCCAGCCGGTCATTGTCGCCATAGCGGATTTCGGAAGTCGCGACCGTGTCGTTCTCGTTGATGACCGGCACCGCCTTCATCTTCAAAAGCGTCGAGATCGTCGCCCGCGCGTTGAGATAACGGCGGCGCTCCTCGGTGTCGCCGAGCGTCAGCAGGATCTGGCCCGATTTCAGGCTGCCTTTGCCAAGCGCATCCGACCAGGCGCCGGCCAGCGCAATCTGCCCCACGGCTGCCGCCGCCTGGCTCTCCTCGAGCTTCAAGGCCCGCTTGCCGAGGCCAAGAATGGTGCGGCCAAGCGCGATGGCGCCGGAGGAGACGACGAGGATTTCAGCGCCGCCCTGCGCAAGCACCGCAATATCGTCGGCAAGCGAGGCCAGCCAGTCGCGCTTGAGGCCCGTCGCGCGGTCGACGAGCAGCGCCGAGCCGATCTTGACGGTGATGCGATATTTTTTCAGCGACTGCATGGCCTACTTGTCCCAGCGCGTCTCGACCGGGGCAGCGGTCCGCGCACGCGCCTCGCCCACCACCGCCATCAGCGCCCGCAGCACCGCCTCGACACCCTCGCCGGTGACCGCCGACAACAGCATCGGCGCCCGCCCGGCGGCGCGCTTTAGCGACGCGACCTTCTTCTTGCGCGCCTCGGCATCGAGCGTGTCGACCTGGGAAAGCGCCACGATCTCGACCTTGTCGGTCAGGCCGTTGCCATAGGCCTCGAGCTCGGCGCGCACGGTCTTGTAGGCCTTGCCCGGATTTTCCTCCTGCGCCGAAACCAGATGCAGCAGCACGCGCGTGCGCTCGACATGGCCAAGGAAGCGGTCACCGATGCCGACGCCCTCATGCGCGCCTTCGATGAGACCCGGAATGTCCGCAATGACGAATTCGCGCGCGTCGATGCGGGCAACGCCAAGGCCGGGATGCAGCGTCGTGAACGGATAATCGGCGATCTTAGGTTTGGCCGCGGTGACGGCGGCGAGGAATGTCGACTTGCCGGCATTCGGCAGCCCGACCAGCCCGGCATCGGCGATCAGCTTCAGCC
Source organism: Mesorhizobium sp. M0293 (assembly GCF_040321735.1). Lineage (NCBI taxonomy): Bacteria > Pseudomonadati > Pseudomonadota > Alphaproteobacteria > Hyphomicrobiales > Phyllobacteriaceae > Mesorhizobium > Mesorhizobium sp. M0293. Next base: position 23,961 of record NZ_JAMYSA010000009.1, on the reverse strand, counting down.
GCAGCCAGATGTTGAGCTCTTCGCCCGGCAGGCCGGGATTGGCGCGGCGCGGCGCCTGGTTGGTCGAAGTCTTGAAATGCTGGTTGCCGAAACCGCCATTGCCACCCTTGGCCAGCAGAAAGCGCTGGCCGACCACGGTCAGGTCGCAGATCAGCGTCTCATTGTCTTCTTCGAACACCTGCGTTCCCGCCGGCACTTTCAGCGTGACGTCGGCGCCCTTGGCACCGGTCATGTTGCGGCCCATGCCATGGACGCCGGTCTTGGCCTTGAAATGCTGCTGGTAGCGGTAGTCGATGAGCGTGTTCAGCCCGTTGACCGCTTCCAGCCAGACATCGCCGCCACGGCCGCCATCGCCGCCGTCCGGCCCGCCGAACTCGATGAATTTTTCGCGCCGGAACGACACCGAACCGGCGCCGCCGTCACCGGAGCGTATGTAGACTTTGGCTTGATCGAGAAATTTCATGGGATTCGCAGTTTCTACTAGTGGCTTTGCGGCATTGCTCTAAACCTTCGGCCTTGCTCTAAACCAAGGCGCGGCGAAGGGCGAGGACGTTTTATGACAATGGTCGCGCGGGATTGGCCGGAGAGATGTCGGAATGAAGCTTGTAACCTATAACATCCAGTACGGCATCGGCCTCGACGCGCAGTACAATGTCGGGCGCATCGCTGATGCCGTGCGCGGCGCCGATGTGATCGCGTTGCAGGAAGTGACCCGCAACAACCCCAGGAACGGCGGCCGTGATATGGTCGCCGAGATCGGCGAGGCGCTGCCTGACTATTTCGCCGTCTATGGCAGCAATTTCGAGGCCAATATCGGCTCGCGCCTCGAGAACGGCCGCGCCATCACCACGACCTTCCAGCTTGGCAATATGGTGCTGTCGAAGACGCCTATTCATCTGTCGCGCAACCTGCTTTTGCCGCGCAGCCGCAGCTTCGAGATGATGAACTTCCAGCGTGGAGCGCTGGAAGCACTGATCGAGACGCCGCTTGGTTTCATCCGCTTCTATTCCATCCATCTCGATCACCGCAGCCCGGTCGAACGCGCCAGCCAGATCCAGTTCCTGCGCCGGCGCCTGTTGAACTACGCGCTCGAAGGCGGCGCATTGTCCGGCGTCGCCGAGATCGGCCTGCCGGAATTGCCGCATCCCGAAGCCTTTGTCGGCATGGGCGATTTCAACATGCTGGCCGGATCGCCCGAATATGTCGAACTCGCCGGCCGGCCGGACCATGAATTCGGCATGCCGCTGACCGCCGACTTTGCCGTCGATGCCGCGTTGCGCCTGAACGCCACCGGCGACGATCTCGTCAGCTGGGTCGATCCCAAGCAACCCACCAATCCCAACCGCCACAAGCGCATCGACTACATCTTCACCAGCGCTTCGCTCGCCAAATCCCTGAAGCGCCTGTGGGTCGACCGAAAGGCCGTCGGTTCGGACCACCTGCCGGTCTGGGTCGAACTGGGCTGATGGCCATTCATCTGGCAGCGTTTTCGCGTTCGACGATCGCCATCATGATCGTATCGCGGTATTTCCCGTCGATATGGACGGCGTCGCGCTGTACGCCCTCCCTGACAAACCCGACCTTGTCGTAAAGAGAGATGGCGCGCGCATTGTCGGAATGCACGGAAAGCTCGATGCGGACAAAGCCGACCTTGCGCGCCTGCGCCAAGGTCGCATTGATCAGCCGCAATCCCAGGCCATGCCCCCGATAAGAGGGAACAATCCCCATTCCGAGGGTGCCGCGATGAGCATGGATAAGCCGGTCATGGCGTGAGATGTCGCACCAGCCGACGACCTCACCGCGGACAACGGCCACGAACCCTGGATCGCCTCTGCCGATACGATCCATCGCGAAACTTCGGGTTTGATCCAGCGGTGGCGCCTCGAGGAAGGACAGGTACTTTCGCTCACGCGCTACGACATCGAGCGCCCGGTGAAAGCTTTCAACATCCCCGGACGTCATCGGCGCGATCGCGACCGCTTCAATATCGCTGCTGTCGACCATTGGCTTGACCGGCTTCATCCATCAAAAGTGGACCCAGTTCCGCAGGCTGGTCCAGGTCTTCCTGTCGAGCCTGTAGCGCTCGACCGGCACCTGGCCGGCGACGATCGAGTTCAGCATGCCCTGGCCGGCATATTGGAAGCCGCACTTGTGGATGACGCGGCGCGAGGCCGGATTGATGACCCGCGTCGAGGCATGCAGCACCTGGATCGACGTCCTTTGGAAGGCGAGATCGACCAGCGCATGCGCTGCTTCGGTCGCATAGCCCTTCTTCCAGTAAGGCTCGCCGATCCAGTAGCCGAGTTCCAGGCCGCGATCGGTGGTGTTGAGGCCGGCACAGCCCACGAACGTCTCGGTGCCGGCCAGCGTCAGGGCAAAGGCGATGCCGGCACGGCGCGACTTGGTCATGGCGAGGAAAGAGCGGGCCTCGGCCTCGCCATAGGGGTGCGGCATGCGGGCCAGCATTTCGGCGACATGACGGTTGTCGGCAAGCTCGACCAGTTGCGCGATATCGCCTTCGTGCGGCGCCCGCATCACCAGTTGCTCGGTGACCAGCACCGGGCAGTCTATCGCGTAACTTTCGTCTTCTGAGTCTTCCGCTTCGGCAACCATTGAAAGTCCTCCAGGCACAAGAAAAAGGGGAGATGGAAACCCATCTCCCCTGATCCTTTTCCTGGCTTTGCCAGACACCGGTCCCGAGATGGGCGCCGGTGTTCTAGTGCGGAACCGGCTACTCCGCGGCTTTGGTAATCGGGTTGACCGATACGTAGGTTCGGCCGTTGGCTTTTTTGTTGAACGTCACGGCGCCGGTCTCGAGCGCAAAAAGCGTATGGTCCGTGCCCATGCCGACATTGACGCCGGGATGCCACGTGGTGCCGCGTTGACGAATGATGATGTTGCCCGGGATGACGGCTTCGCCGCCGAACTTCTTCACGCCCAGACGCTTGGAATGCGAGTCGCGACCGTTGCGCGACGAGCCGCCAGCTTTCTTGTGTGCCATCTAACTAACTCCGTTGCGCCGCAAGGCGCCTAAAAGGCGTTATGAACGCGTTCGCGTTCCGTTTCAAGTCCGATCCGGCGAGCTAATCGCCAGAAAAATTACTTCGCCGCCAATTCCTTGGCCTGCTCGCGCCAGTCCTTGATCTGGTCGGCGCTGAAGGGCATGTGCTCGTCGATCTTGGCGACATCCTTGTCGGTCAGCTTGGCGAGCTGGGCAAAGGTGATGATGCCCTGCTCGTTGAGATCCTTGGCTGCGACCGGGCCGATGCCCTTGATCACGGTCAGATCGTCCGGCTCGCCCTTCGGCGCCTTGAACAGCGGTGCTGCCGCGGTCTCGGCTGCCTTTGTCTCGGCTGCCTTGGCCTTGGGCTCCTTCTTCGGCGCGGCTTCCGCCTTCGCTTCGGTGGCGGCCTCTGCCTTGGCTTCCTTCTTCGGCGCCTTGACCGCTGCCGTCTTCGTCGGCTTGGCGCCACCCAGCAGGATCTCGGAGATCCGCACGGTGGTCAGAAGCTGGCGATGGCCGATCTTGCGGCGCGAGTTCTGCCGGCGGCGCTTCTTGAAGGCGATGACGGTGCGGTTCTTGCCCTGCGCGACGACTTCGGCGGTGACCACCGCGCCGTCGACGAACGGCGCGCCGAACGTGACATTTTCGCCCTCGCCATGCGCGAGAACATGACCGATCTCGACCATATCGCCGACATTGGCTTCGACTTTTTCGATCTTCAGGAGATCGTTGGCGGCAACGCGATACTGCTTGCCACCCGTTTTAATGACTGCGAACATTTTTTGCCTTTCGCTGTTCGGTCGGCCTTGATGAGCCGCCTCTGGCGGTTCAGCCGTCTTTTTGTCAGTCTGCGGGTTCAAAAAACAAGCGGCGCGGAAGAACCCTCCACGCCGATTGCGCGCTGTCCCTAACCGAAGGTTGGGTGCGAGTCAAGGCAAACAGCCGCGCCGGGACTGTTATTGGCGGGCAGCACTGGCCACGACGGCAGCACCGCACCGCGCTGCCGTCGTGGAGACAAGGATGCATGGCAGGTCGACAATTTGCCTGCGTCTCCCTGCACCGGACCCGCCGTGAATCCGCCGCTTGTCCCGCAAGCCAAATAACTCACGGATTTGGCCTTGTAACCTGCCCGTTCAGCCGTTATCTAGTGCGCCGCGCCGGCAACGGCCGACCATGACCGCGGAGAGGTGGCAGAGTGGTCGAATGCACCGCACTCGAAATGCGGCATGGGTGCAAGCCCATCGGGGGTTCGAATCCCTCCCTCTCCGCCAGGGGTCTCGGACTCGAACCCACATTCTGCGCAAGCGCCTGATCCCGTTCTGAAAAGTCTCCCGGCGGCTCCCGAGAATGGGAGTTTCTCAGGTGCGTGTATCGTTGAATGTATCGCGCGACGTATCATTGGATGCATCGTTCGAAGATCCTGAAAATGCGCCGCGATCGAGCGGCAGCGCTTCGCCCGGCCGCTACCTCGTCCGGTCAGGTTCCGTTTATCCTTTCCAGATTAGACTGCCCGGCGACCTCAGTGGAGGGGACGCGCACTTCGTCCGGCTCGGGCTGGGCGCGATGACTGCACGCCAGGCGCGCGTCAAGGCTGAACTACTGGCGGCGCTCGCCAGAAACCGCTTCGACCAGATCAGGACGGCCAGATTGGAAAACGAGGGCACCAAGAACGCGGACGAAAGGGACGGCGAGGACGCTTCGGACTTCGCCAATGACAGTCCCGAACTGACCGCGGCAGAGGTGAAGGGCTACCTCAAGGCCATGCTTTCGGTGGTCTCGCAACCCGCCCCTCCGACGCCCCCGCACCAGGAGGCCGTGTTCGCTGGCTTCCGGGGATTGGTCAGCATCGGCAGGGAACTGGCGAAAGGCGCCGAGGGCAATGCGCTCATCATCGAGAATGCTGACATGCTAAGGGCGCAGTCGCTCGCCAAGATCGCGGGCGAGGTCCAGACAGGTTCGGCTTCCACCTTCCCACAAATGGCAAAGCAAAGAGGTGCCGGGCCTCTCGACGCCTTGCCTGCTGTTCGCGTGACGACCGACCCCGCCGCGCATGCCCAGTCAAGCTCCTCAGCTCCCGTCGTCCATCCGGAGCCGGCCCGGCGGGTTGAGAACAGCTCGGTCAGGAAGACCGTGGCCTTCAAGCTTGACCGCCGTTATGTCGAGCGCAAGCCATCGACGAAGCCGCTACTGAGCGAAGTCGCCGAGGACTATTTCGAACGCCATGCCGTGAGATCGGGCGAGAAGAACAGGGACATCGCCACCGCGCGGATGCGAGTGGGCGTTTTCATCGAACTGATCGGCGACCATCCCGTCGACACCTATACGGGGGCCGACCTTCAGGCCTATGTCCATCTCCTGACGCATTGGCCGGCGAAAGAGAAGGACAGGCCGAAGGACAAGACGGCGCGCGAGATCCTGGCCGCCAATGCCGATCTTACGGCCAAACCCTTGAAACGATCGGCGCTGGAGGATGGCTATGTCACCATCGTCAAGACGATCATCGTTGCAAGATCACCGAGCTGGACTACCCGGACCCGCTTTCGGGCGTAATACTTTTTTACCCGGATACCGCAGCCCCGCGCGAGTCGGCGGAGCCGCTTAGCTCCGACCAGATCAGCCGCATTTTCCGCAAGGGCGTTGAGAGAGGCTTGCTGGACGAGACTATGTTGCCGCTGCTCGGACACCTGACCGGGCGCCGTCTCGGATTGCTGGTCCACCTCACGGGCAATGACATCCGCGAGAAATATCCTGACGTCTGGGTTGCCCAGACGTCAGGCATTCAGCTCAACAGGGAGGGGCATTGGCAGCGCGTTCCCATCAAGACCGACGCCAGTGCTACATTCTTCGTCCTGCATGATTTTCTCCGCAAGATCGGCTTCATCGAATGGGCTCAAAACCAGGGTGACTCGTTCCTGTTCCCGCAACTCATCCGGCTCGCGGACCCGAGCAAGAGCGCCAGTTCTTACATGAACCGCCTTTTCGAGAAGGCCGGCGTCACCACGACACGGAAGGAAGTCTTCCACTCGCTGCGGGGCGGCAACATCGACCAGATGCGCGACAACAAGGTGGACTCACGGGACCGCAAGCTGCAGGCTGGCCATCGGCTTGATGACGAGCACGACCTCTATGGCTTCAGGGCGATCAGCGAGATCCGCGCGCGCGGCATCGCCCGCGCGGATCTCGTCGATGGCGTGGATTTTTCCGCCTCTATGGCCTTGACTTCGACAAGCTCGCCCAAGCGAGGCGCACGTTCGGGCGACGACCTAAATAGTCATCTTGCGGGCGATTCACTCGCAAACGGCGTTTGGTGAAGTAATGGGGAGAGCACGGGACAGCGGTTGAAAACGGCGTTTGATGTGAAAGCATGTCGATCGGCAAAAGCCGCCAAGACCTGGGGAGACAACGGCACGGTCAGCCGCCAGCCTCGTCGATTTTACTGTCACCGCGCAGATGACGCTTGCGCTGAAAGGTCCAACCGGAGCCGTATTTGTCGACGAGGTCGTCAAAGGCAGCGTCTGCAGCTTTTCGGTCAAAGCCCTGGACAGCCAGTTCCTCCACGATCGATGCCTGCAGCCGATCAAGTTCCCGCCCGCGTCCAAGCTTCAGGTTCTGCACGATGGCGTAATGCAGAAGCGCGCGAGCGATATCATCCCGCGAAGGCTTTCGTTCAGTCTTGCGAGCGATGCGAACGGCCCGCTGGCGTTCCCGCTGCTTGTCCAGTTTCTCGCGCCGCGACTGTACCATCTTTTTGTCTCCCAGGTTTCCACCCTAGGAGTCTGGCGCCGGTCCATGCATACGACAAGCGTCGTTTGGCGGACAGCGATTCCGGTGTGGGAATCGATCGTCCGCGGAGCTGAATCGCAATTCCCTCCGCCCGAATCGAATTACCGCAAATTTTCTCAATGTGAGATGCGTTGCCTGCAACTCGACCCAACGTGCACGTACGTTTACGGGCGGCCCGAACGCGCACGGCGTTTGCAGTTGCAACGCTTGTCCGGAGTCCGGAATCGTTTCCTCACACTCGTGAATCGTCCTCAGAGGACTCTGAATCGCGGTGCCGGGACGCTGAATCGGATTAACACAAATTTTCCTGATTTGACCTGGGTTGCGGGCCCGTCGGATCGAGTTGGCTGCACATGCGATCGACCCGCTTGCCTCCGACATGGCCTCGCCGCCATTCTTCGCGCCCGCTGCATCAGCGGCTTCGACGTTGCCGTTCCGAATGTCACCGTTCGCCGCGGGCTTTATGGATTCGGGAGAACAGTCAGCGTTTCTTCGAGTTGCTGAAAGATGCTGCCCAGTTCCCCGCCCTCCAGCGTGTCGTGGTCCATGAGCGCGCGGGCAAGCGTCTCGATCGCCTTTCGATACCGCCGGATCAGTTCGCACGCCTTGGCGTAGGCCGCTTCCAGCCGAGCGTTGACGCGGCTGGCAATTTCCGGACTGTAGATCAGCAGCGAAGCCTTGTCGTCGGTTGCGCGATAGAGCAGCGGCGCATTCCGGGCAAAGCCCAGCGACGTCTCCATCGCAACGGCCAACTCTGTGGCGCCTGCAAGATCGCTGGACGAAGTCCCGCCAGATCCGGCCGCGACCGAACCCAGCAGCTCTTGCTCCGCCGCGCGGCCTGCAAGCCTGATCAGCAGCAGAGCCTCGGCGCGTTCCTCCGTTTCCTCATCGACAGCCGGCTGGTCGCCCTCGACCATGCCGCCGCCGTCGCGCCCGTCGATGGTGATCATGGTCACCCTGCCGAGCTTCAGGACCAGTCGCGCGACGGCATGACCGGATTCGTGTAGCGCCATGCGCCAGCGCAAACTCTCCGGCTTATCCGGCTTGGCCACGGTGAGAATGGTTTCGAGATCACACCACTCCAGCGTCCTCTGTTCTCGCCTCGCCTTCTGCCTGGCCTCGCGCACGAGGCGCTCGATATCGGCGCCGGTTAATCCATTCGCCTTCAGCGCAAGGCGGCGCAGCACGTCGTGAACGAGTGCGTGAGGGGGTGATGTGTTCTGCACGGGACTGCTCATGCGTCTCTCCTGCTCTGCTTGTTCGCCCGCGCCTGTCGCGCTGTGACATGGAGCGATGTGGCAGGCGCTTCGGCGTCGACTGGGTCGGCCACGACGGTGCCCGTCTTCAATCCTGTCGCCCTGCCCTCGCTGGCAATCGAAGCCTGGACAGACCCAACCCCAGGCTCAGAGACGGACGCGGCAGTCGCCCGGGCGGGGGCCTGTGTCGGCGCACTCGCAATCACCGCATCGAGATCGGCTTGCAGATGATGGCGCAGGATACCGATCAGCGCCTCGGTGTCGGGCCGCGGAATGACGATGTGTTTTTCCAGCCTGCCCGAGCGCAGCAGCGCCGGGTCGATGGCGTCGGGATTGTTGGTCGCCCCGACGACGATCACGCCGGAAGATTTCGACGCTCCGTCGAGCAGCGTCAGCGCCTGGTTGATGAAAGAGGTCCAGTATTCGTCATGAGACCGGGACGCGTTTCCCCGCTTGCCGATGCCGTCGATCTCGTCGACAAAAAGGATCGCAGGCTTGTTGGCTTCGGCTTCCGTGAATGCCGCCTTCATGCGCCGGAGCACGTCGCCGAGGTAAGCGGGTTCCAACCAGGTCGCAACGGAAGTGACGATGAGCGGGATTTGCAGCGTGTTGCAAAGGGCTCTTGCGAAACTCGTCTTGCCCGTCCCTGGCGGGCCAGCCAGAAGCAGTTTTGTGGTCATCTCTTCCCACACGAGCCTACCCTCGCGCCACAGCGCCAGGTCAGCCTGCAACGACAGTGACCAGTCCCGGGCTTCGCCGTACCCTGTCAGCGTCTCGACGCGCGGGATGAAGCGATCCTGCTCGCCGCCGGTCAGTTTCGCAGGCTGGATGATCTCGCTGCCCGAACCCTGGTCCTTGCCACGGCCCGTCTTGGTGGTCGCGTTGCTGGCATGGGTCTTGGAGCTGGAGCTGCTGGCTGGTCCATCACTGCCGTTGGATCCCTCTCCGGCTTCGGCCGACTTGCGCCTTTCTCCAGCGATATGCGCAAGCACGGCCCAGGCCGATGCGACTGAGACGCCGGGCCGGATAGCAATGGCGAGATCGGAGAGCGTCAGCAGAGAGCAGTCTACCTGGTCGAGTTCACCCTCGGGCTCCTCACCGAGCACGGCAGTCATGGTGTCTCCAATGATGGTCCCATTCAACGGGCCGCATGCGAGGTTGAGTTGGGCCGCCCGTCTCAGCCTCTCGGGCAGGCGGCTCTCGTGTTCGGCGACGCCCAGGATCGGGAAAGCGTCCATCGCCGCCCGACCGACGCGCCAGTCGGTTTTGTCAGCGTCGTCGGGATCGAACCATCGGCTGGCGAATGCAACAGCTCGCGATCTGACGTCTTCGTCGCGGCTGAACCGAAGACTGCCGTCGCGATGAATCTCATGGCCGCTCGCGATGGCGACCTTTCCCGGGAGAATCATGCCGCTGCGAAGCATATCCAGGAAGCAGCCCTCAAAGCCCCTGACCTTGCCGACGATGGTGATGATCGGCCTTGGCAGTTTCAGGATCCGAAGCATCTCGGCGAGCGCGGCCGGATCGTCGGCAACAGCCTGCGCCAGCATCAGAAGTGTCGCCACCTCCGCCGCCTGCGGCGGTTCGATTGTCCGGCGGATGCGGCGGAGCAGGCTTGTCCTCAAATCCAAATGATGTGCCCGGAAGGCCGCCGCACCCCTCTTTTTCGAGGAAGCTGGCCGCGCCGCGCTACCCCGTTTGCCCGAGGACAGAACCACGCCCGATTGCGAAAGCCCGTCCTCATCTTCGAATTCCGTAAAGCTCTCCTCCCGCTTGGAACCTCTGACAATGCCGCCCAGACGAAAAAGCAACCGCGTGAGTTCGGCCTCGGATTTCTCCAGCATGGTGAGATGCGGCGTGAAGAGCCGAACCTTGCATCCGTCGATGATGCGTACCTCGTCGACGAGAATGCCGGTGTCGACGGCACGGTCGAGCGCGGTGGCTTCGGCATTGCGGCGGAGCCGCCGGAGAAAATGTTTTCCCAGACGCGCGGTCATCACTGATCCCTCTCCAGGCTGGGTGGGAGTCTGATGTCGAGCAAACCACGCTCGTCGAGCCATTCGCCGACCGCGCGACAGGTCGGGTCGCCTTCCCGCACGCGCAGAGCAAGAAGCTCGAGCACGACCGTGGGGATCGGGATGCCCCGATCGACCGCGGTGCGCGCATAGTGCAGCGCCAGCGCCACGGCGACAGCCGGATCTTCCATCGGCTTGGTCCGGCAGTCGCAGACGGCGATCTGCCCGCTCATTGCAAGGCCAATGCATTCTTCGCCGTGGCCAAGAATGCCGAGCAGCGCGTTCGATCCCCTTGCTGTTCGCGCCCGCGCCATGGCCGGTGGCAACTGCCAGTCGAGCGCTGCGAGAGCGGCGCCTGCGCCGTCGACCGCATCGGCCTTGGCAATAGTGCCCTGATGAACCGGATGGCACGGGCGGGGTGCGCTCCGGTCGCGCCGTCGTGGACGCGGTCGTGCCCGGCACCGTCTGGTCCGACGCTTGCCGAGAGGCCGCATTCTTGCTGACGAACGGTCGGGAGGGCCGAATGCGATCGGCATGCACGCTCGAGGTGTCGCCGGTAGTCCGGGCGGCTCCGGGAAAAGAGGAATCCCCCCGGGCTTCACTGGCGGAAGACAAGCCTTGCCCGGTGCTGGCGGCTGTCTTGGTGAGGCTTTGCTTGCTGGCGGATAGGCGTGTGCTCATGACAAAATTCTCCGTGCCGCCGGCGAGGCGGGCTTTTGGATCGATGGTTGTCTGGGGTGATGGTGGGCGCGGATCGGGCAGTACCGGTCCGCCCGACCGATCAGGGGCTGGCGCGCGTTCGGGCGAAGCCAACTTTTACCCGCGCATCGATCTCAGGCGTCCGGCGGACACGGGCTTCGCCGAGACGGACAACTGCCGGACAGACATGTTCCCCCTCCGCTTCATCGTCAAAGAGCGGAAGCACCGCTGCGGTTCTTTCGCCGCGGAGACAAGACGTTGGTTCGGTCTCTACGATGACCGCCCGGCATTGGCGTTCGAGTTCCTCGCGAACCGCGCCGCGAACATCGCCCGCAGATGCATCATCGCCGCGCCGGCGCCGGCAATCTCAAGCAGGTCGCCGATCTCGGAGAGGCCGAAGACCCCCTTGGAGTGATCACTGGTTTCATCCGAGCCGTCGATGATGGCAATGCCGACTTCAGAGACAAAGGGAGCTTTTCGCTCGACGTACAGCCAATCGGCGGCGACGAGCGCAACGGCCATCATGCGCTGTCGAAGCGCCTCGAGGCGATGCTCGGCATAGGATGCCAACGACCGCTTCATGTCGACGATCAGCGCCGAATGCCGCTTCCGGTTCACCAGGACGATGTCTGGTGTGTAGGTTTTTTTCGAATGCACTTCGGACCGCAACCGGATGCCCTCGAGCTTCGACCATTCGTTGCGTTCCAGAAACTCCAGCGCGGCCGGCACGACGGGCATCGGCTTGTCCTGCGGCATCACCAGGAGGTCGGGGTTGCAGGCGGCGATGCGAATGACGCCCCATTCAAGCAAATTGCCCTCATGGAACGAGACCGAGCGCGCCATCGAGACGAGGCCTGCACAGTTGCCGAAGACAATGTCCGGCTTGGTGTCGCCGGAAAGCACCGCGGCCATTGCCCTGTCGACCATGCGCGCGAAATCGGGTTCGAGATCGGCAATGACGGCAGAATAGACAAATGCTGAGGCCGACGATGAAGTCGAGAGCACAGGATTGTGGCTCATGGAATTCTCCTTAATGACGACGGGGACGATCGGCGCCGGAAAGCATGGCGGCAATGGGCAATGTTTGCCCGATCGATCCGCGCACGGCATTCGCCGGTTAGATATCGATCGTCTCGGGTGGGAAGGCTGCGCTCAGCGCGCCGCTATTGGGACGCAAGCCGCGGCGGCAATTGGTGTGACGCGCAATGCCGGCGGCAATCGGCGCGGCTCACCGCCACCCGAAAGCGAGAAGATTCTTTCCCGAAGGAGACAAAAACGATAGTGCTGTTCATAGCCCAAGACCTCTTATCCAGGTTGCGGGTCAGGCCTTCGTCGGTGTTAGCGCACCGTCGAGGGCCGACTTGTCCCGGACATGGCCGGAACGATCCTTATGTGAACGGATCCGGAACGGATCTCAATCCCCACAATCGCGCGGATCGCCTCCAAACGATCGCAAGGTTAATTCCGGGCTCCGAATTCCAGGAGGATCTCGTTCTGTTGGGCGGCGATGCGCGTCTCATCGCCACGAGTAGATCATGACTGCCGACGCTCTTCGGAATGTGATTGGGCAATCGTCAGTTCAGTTGGAGCCTCGCGTCGAGTTCCACAAGCTTCTCTTCGAAGGCTCCGACCTCACGTTCGAATTGCTGCAGCGCCAGCTGTATTGTTCGCGCGTTTCTACCGTTCTGCGGATTGTCGAGTTCCGCACGGGCGTCGATCAACCGCTGGACGAACTCTAGCCCGGTGATGGCACGCAGCCGGCCAGTCCGGTCGAGCTCGAGTAGCCGGTCCTGCGCGATCCGGTAGCGCGCGGGGAGGCTTGCGAACCTGGCGAGGAAGGGCGGTGGGGTCAGTGCGAGTTTCATTTGATGCTCCGTTGTCCAGGGTATTGCGGCGGCAGGCGCGGGGATCGGCCTCCTCCCACGAGGGTGAGGGTGATCCTTGCAAGCCACAAACCACCGAGAGACATTTTCGTTTCTCGCGGCGACCCCTTGCTTCGAACTCCCAGGCAATCGAAGACACCGCGAGACAAGGCTGTCCTATTGATCCATAGCTTCCGCCCAAAGGGCTTCTGGAAGGCTCTGGCATTCGATTTGAGCCGGCGGGCCGGCCTACTGCGATAGTCATCAAGCAGGTTGTGCGGATGGTCTTGCTCGCTTCGCGAGGTCGCCGGCGTGCCCACTCTTGCCTTACCTTACCTTCCTTCCGCGCAATCGGTCGCGCGAGCGTCGCTGGGCCATTATCATCTTTCCCGGCCGATGCGGTCGCTGCTTGCGCCCAGCGACTGTCAGAGGTTCCCGAAACAGTTTCCAAAATTAAGGCCCCCGCTTGTGGCGAGGGCCTTCGAGGTTCGATAGGTTCGGAAACCGGCGTCAGCCCATCTTCGGCGATCCGCCATTATCTTCGCGAATGTCCTTGAGGAAGGGAGGCTTGACGAAGCCTTCCCGTGGCGGCCTTGCGGCAAACCCTGGCACCGCGACGTCCAGCAGCGTCGCCTTTATCCGGCGGACGCGCTCTTCCGGTCCGATCGGCTTCCTTTCGCCGTAAGCCTCCGCCGGCGTGCCTTTGGCAGCGGCTTTCGCCGCGCGCTTCGGGGCGATCGCCTCTTCCGGCGTGCCGGCGGGCTCGCCGTTCAGCAGTGCCATGGGACCCTCGACGACCTTCCGGCTCGCAGCCGGCGACTTCGGCGCCGGCTTGGACATCGGGGACAAGGCTTCAGCTGCGTCCCTCCCCTCCTGTGCGAGACCCTTCAATTTCCGTGGTGTTTTCGACGGCTTCACCACCTTTCGCTCCGACAGCGTGGCTGCCTCAGTTTCCAACTTTGCCTTGACGGCCTTGGCCGTTGCCGAGGCAAGCTTCGGACCGACCGCCCATTCCAGACTTGGCAGAACCTTCTCCAAGAACCATGGCCTGAACCTGTCGTCCTTCGGCCAGTCGTCGGCGCCGGCCATAGAGTACGTGCCAGACCAGGCTCCAGCCGGTATCGGCCGGGAATCTTGCCGTATGCACAAGCCAGTCCGGGCCATTGGGATTGGGCTCGACGAATGCCGCCAAACTTTCCAGTTCGGCGCGGGCTCGGCGGGCTGGTTGGACCAACTGCTCGGCGAGCTTCTTCTTGACCAGGGGTTTACCCCCGGCGTGACAGAGGACGGCTTCCTGAACAACCTCAAGCATGCGGCAGAGGCGACCGATGAGAGCAGGCAACCCGGCGGCGGTCTTCTCGCGGATCAACGCCTTGACGCCTTCGGGACCGGCGATGTTCGCTGGCGCAAGCGGAGCTGCCTTGATGGCGCCATCCCTGGCGAAGGCCCCGATCTCGGCAGCCGACGGGCGCTCTCCTGCTCGCAACCGGTTCGCCACCGCCTCGATCTTCTCAGGCGACGCCGCGCACAGCGCATAAAGCGCGACACGCTGCACATTGTGTTCGACGAACAGCGTCCGGTACTGGCCGAGCCGTTCGTGAACCGCAATGAAGTTATCACCGGTACGTCGTGACTGCCCGCACCAACCTTTCAACCACGTCGCGAACGACTCCTGGGATGGACAGGCCTGTCTGGCCTTGGCTACTGCCTCACCTTTAACGAAGACCTGCTCGGCATCGACGCGTTCGGACCCGCGGAACATATTCTCGCATTCCAAGAGCACGGGGATTTTCTCGGCGGGGATGCCGAGCTCTTCATACGTTGCCGGCGGTCTGGATGCCTTGGCGACCCTCTTAATTTTGCTCCCGGGAGTCTTGCCCTTCCCGCGTGCAGGTTCCTGTTCCTGCACGGACGTCTCTGCGATAGCCTCGGGCAGAAAGGCAGATGGAATAGTGCTGACGCCCGTAAAGTTTGAGTTTTTCATGCTAATTCCTTTCCAATAAACAGATCACTGCCAACACAGAACACATCTGCAGGCATCAAAAAGAGTATAGCCTAAGATAACTCTTACGTCCAATCTACCGTATTTAACGACTGGCGACATTCATGTTTTAATACTCTGCGAATCGCGTTTACGCCGCTAAAATGTATGTACTTAGAAAGTATCTTTCTTATTGTGAGATTATCTTGCTTGTGATACATTTACACATATCCAACAAACTGGAACATTCATAAAGACCTCATCAGAAAGTTCGCGGGCGCATCGGCTTCTGATCGCGCGCACCCGAAAGCGGCTAGAGTAATATCTTGCAGGTACAAGCATAACGTCCACCGACACCACACACCTGCTGTGTGCAATGCCGGGGCGCACAAAAGATGCTACGCTTTGCCGGCTTCCGGGTAAGGCCGTAGTTCCAAATATCTCGGTTGCCGCCATCGGTGCGAAGCTGTCGCCCATAAACCTGCTGGCGCGATCACAATTTTTTCAAACTCCCGCTCCCATGGCGCGGGCAAAGTTTGCCTATCCCTCGGAGACCGACACAAGCCGTTCCGCGCTAGTCCAGACACGCGTAAGGGGATCAGCGACGGCAGATCGACGAATGCTATTCCGCCAATATTCAATGCCGGTACTAGTGTCAGCAACCCGAGCTTCGGAGAACCCCTCCCTTCAATCAATCTGCCTCATATCTGTTTGAGCCAGGTCGGGCGGAAGCAGGCAGCGAGTTGAATAGTTCGTTCGCCTAGTCCTCGCTCGATAGCACATTGCGCGCTGCATAGAGCTCGGCGATGAAATCGGTTGCCAGCGTCGAGTTGATGCCGTCTGGCGGGCGCAAAATCAGTGCTCGGAAATGCACGGCTGGCTCGAATGGCTTGGCGACGATGCTGTCGATCATGCGGTCGGCAATGACGGAAGGATTGACCAGACCGATACCCATGCCTTTAGCGGCAAGGATGGCGATGGTCAGACCGTAAGGTGTTTCAATCAAGATGCGTGGCCGTACGCGGTGTTCGGCAAAGATCTTGTCCATGGCGAGCCGCACCGTGTCTTCCGGCGACAGTGCCAGGAACGCCTCATCATCAAGGTCCGCAGGCGTGACAACGGGCTTGCGAGCCAACCGGTGGTTCTTCGGCATCACGCAGACAGCTCGCGGGGTGGTGAAGATGCTATACAGCACGCCTGTCGTATCGATCTCGTCGGCAGCGAGACCGATGTCGAAACTACCAGATGCCACCAGGTCGCGCACGACGTTGGACATGCGCACCTGATAGCTGATGCGAACCTGTGGATGTTTGCTCGAGAAAGCCACGATGGCACGTGGCACCAGACCGTGGCCGAGTGCCGAGAGGCTGGCAACGCGTATCGTCCCCGTCCCAACTTCCTTGATCTGGGCCGCGCGCAGCCTGAGCCGATCCAACCCCACCAGATTGGCCTTTACCTCGGTGTAGAAAAGTTCTCCTTCCCGCGTCGGCACCAGCCTGCCGCGGATACGGTCGAACAGATTGAATCCGAGCTCCGATTCCAGCTTCGTCAGAGAGCGACTTATCGCGGGCTGCGAAGTATCCAGCAGCGTCGCCGCTGCGCCGGCGCCACCCGTGATCATGATTGCGTTGAACACATCGATGTCGCGCGGGTTCATTGGCATTCCATATCAAAAGTGGATTACCTTTATCGCCACAGTCATAGATGGCAATGGGCGAGCCAGTTAAAGTCCGCCCATGACCCGACACGACGACACTTCACATATCCATCCTCCCAGGCGCTCGGAGGAGCCATTCAGGTCGTTGGCGATGCCAGTTGAACGCGCCTCCACGGTCGTCTTCGACGATTTGGACTCCTTCGAGCGCCGCGTCGAGCGACTGTACGATGGCTTCAGTTACGGACTTTACGGGACTCCGACCAGCCGCCAGTTGGAAGACCATATCGCTGCGCTGGAAGGTGGATCTCGGGCGCTCGTCGTCCCTTCCGGAATGGCGGCCATAACGCTGACGACCATGACCGTCTGCCATGGTGGCGATCGGGTTCTGATCCCGGAGACGTTCTATGGGCCGGCACGCGAAATGGCCGCCCGCCTTCTCGCTCCCCTTGGCATCGATGCGGTGACCTACGACCCCAAGCTCGATGGAAGCATTTCGGCGTTGATAGATGGCAGGACGCAGCTGGTCTGGGCGGAATCGCCGGGTTCCGCGACCTTCGAGATACAGGACGTGCCGGCAATCACGGCTGCGGCCCACGAGGCTGGCGCGCTTGTCGCGGTCGACAACACCTGGGCCTCACACTTGCTGTTCAAACCACTCAAGCATGGTGTCGACATCTCGATGCAGGCGCTTTCCAAACATGCCGGCGGCCACGGCGACCTGCTGATGGGCTCGGTGGCGGTGAACGACGAGACCTTGTTCCGACGGTTAAAGGATACCTCGCGTTTTCTCGGTTACGGCGTTTCGCCGGAGGATTGCGCATTGTGCAAGCGCGGCCTGATGACCATGCCGGTGCGAATGCGCCAAGCCGACAGCACCGCGCAGAACATCATATCGTGGCTGTCGGAGCGCCCCGAGGTTGCGCAGATCCTGCATCCGAGTGAGCCCGACCATCCCGGCCACTTGACCTGGAAGCGTGACTTCGCCGGATCGGCAGGTGTCTTCTCGTTTGTGTTGCAGCCGGAACTAGCGCCCCACCAATCCGGGGCTCTGCGTCGCATGCGACTGTTCAGGCTAGGTGCAAGCTGGGGCGGGGTGCACTCGCTGATCTCCGTCAGTGATCCTCGAAATGGCCGCAGTGGCCTCGACTGGCTGAAGCCTGGCCCAGTTTGGCGGCTCTCCATCGGCCTGGAGGCCGTCGGCGACCTTCTCGCCGATCTGTCACAGGCCTTCGAGCACTTTGCGGAAACGCGACGAACCACAGTTGGCGACGCCAAGGCTGCAGAATGACAACAACTTCAACGAAAGGGGAATGGATATGAAATGCGAAGGGCATAAATGGCTTGCCGCCTTAGCGATCGGGCTGGTCGGCCTGGCTTCAAGCGCGGGAGATGCGGCCGCGCAAAGCGTCGTCGAAAAGATAAAGGCACGCGGCTACGTCAGTTGCGGCGCGAGCCAGGGAGTGCCCGGCCTCTCTCGCCCCGACGAAAAGGGGTATTATCGCGGCTTCGATTCCGACATTTGTCGTACATTCGCGGTCGCCATTCTTGGGGACAAGGATAAGATCCGATACGTGCCGCTCAATGCTGCTCAGCGACTTCCTGCGCTAGGCTGAAGAGACAGCCATCCACTATAGGGATTCTGGATCAGGCGCACAAATATCCGGGTCAGCTCTCTGGCGGCCAGCAGCAGCGCGTAGCCATTGCTCGCTCACTCTGCATGAACCCGAAAATTATGCTGTTCGACGAACCGACCTCGGCACTTGATCCCGAAATGGTCAAGGAGGTGCTAGATACAATGGCGTCGTTGGCCGATGATGGCATGACAATGCTGTGCGTCACCCACGAGATGGGATTCGCCCGCCAGGTTGCGGACCGCGTTGTGTTCATGGACCAGGGCGAGATTGTCGAGACGAACACTCCGGTCGAGTTCTTCACAAGCCCGCTTCATGAACGCAGCAAGCTGTTTCTCAGCCAGATTCTGAATTAAAGCAGTTGAACGCGTCTGCTTTGACTAGTTCACAACTACTCTGTCTCAATTTTGCTCGCATATACGCCTCTCTCATGGGCGTCGAAGACCACTATCCGGACGCCTTCCCGTGGAATGAAGGCAGCTCACGGCGAGCGAGCAGCTTGTCTATCCGCCTTCCGTCCATATCGAGAATCTCGAAGCGCCAGCCCTCGTAGTCGAAGTGCTCGCCAGCTTCCGGAAGATGCCCAAGCCGGGACAGGGCGAACCCGGCGATCGTATGAAAATCACCCTCTGCCGCCCCTGATCGAAAGCCGAGGAGAGCGAAAGCATCGTGCGCCAGCATCATACCGTCGATCAGCAGGGAGCCGTCTTCACGCTTGACGACGTCGGGGTCCTCACCGTCCATATCCGGAAGGTCGCCTGCGATGGCTTCGAGCAGATCGGTCTGGGTGACGATCCCCTCCAGAGCGCCATATTCGTCGATGACGATCGCCAGGCGTACCGGTGCCCTCTTGAACCGATCGAGAACGCGGAATATCGGCGTTCCTTCGTGAACGATCACGGGGTCGCGGATGACCGCCATTGGATCGAGCGTTTTCCCGTCGAGCACTTGGTCGAGGAGATCCTTCTTCAGGATCATGCCGATTGGTTCATCGATCCCGCCACGGCCGACCAGAAGCTGCTCATGGCGACATTCACGGATGGTACGCAGAATCTCGTCTGGACTGTCCTCAGTGTCGATCCAGTCGATATCGCGCCGCGGCGTCATGATGTCGGCGATGCGCCGATCGCCAATGTTGAAGACGCGCTCGACGAGCTCCTGCTGGGTCTGGTGGAGCAGCCCTGCCTCCTGGCTCGCCGCGACAAGCAGCTTCAGCTCTTCAGGCGAATGCAGGGACTCCTCGCCCGTGCCTGGCCGCAGCCCGCAGAGCCGCAACACCAGGTTGCCAAGGCCGTTCAGAGTGAGGATCGCCGGCCTGAGCAGGAACAGAAACAGGCCTAGCGGACGCACCACCCATAGTGCTGTGCCCTCGCTACGCTGAAGCGCCAGGCTTTTCGGCGCCAACTCGCCCAGAACGATGTGGAGAGCAGTGATGATAATAAAAGCAATTGCGACGGCGATTGTATGGGATCCAGCGGTGGCAAGAGACCCCATCGCTCCAACCAGCAGCGGCTCGATCAGATGGGCGAGTGCAGGTTCGCCAACCCAGCCAAGCGCCAGCGACGAAATGGTGATACCCAGCTGGGTGGCGGCAAGATTGGCATCGAGATTCGCCAAGGCTCTTTGAAGCAGCCCGGCGTTCAAGCGTCCAGCGGTAGCAAGTTCGTCGACTCGGCTCCGCCTGACCGCCACCAACGCAAATTCGGCGGCGACAAAGAAGCCATTTGCGCCAACGAGTACAAGAACCAATAGAATCCCAAGAATGTCGCGTAGACTACCATCGTCCGCCGGCATGATATCCTCTGCTTGATCTGACTGGGGGATCTGTGAAGCGTATTTGGCGCTATTGCGCAACCGCATTGGGCCCAGAATTATCACGCGGAGCTGCTGTCCAGACGCGGGGGACTCTGGCTTTGGACAGCGTTAGGGAGAAGTGATTTGCCAAACCGCTACGCCAGCTAGAACAATTCCAGCGGCGCCTTCGATGGTCCGCGAAATGGCGTCAAACAGGCGTGGCCGGCTGTCAAAGAAATGCACCAGACGTTCCCGAAATAAGATCGACAGCACCGCCACGCAAGACAGCGTCAGCGCCACGCCGGCCATCATGGTGATTGCGAAAAGAATGCCGGCCACCGGAACGCCCCTGGATATCGCAAAGGTCATCACGAAAAGCGTCAGCGGACAGGGGATCAAGCCAGCCATCACCCCAACCGCCTCGCCCTCATGCTTGTGGTGATGGCCGTGGCTCAATGCGCGCCAGAGCATCCAGATGCCAATCAGGCCAAGCAACCCGCGGCTGATGTCTTCCAGTAGCGGCGCACGGCCGACACTGCCCAGGGCAATCGATACCAACGGCAAAGAGAGCGCCGCGATCAGTACCGCGATCGTCACATGCGTGAAGGAAAGTGTCAGCGATACCAGAAGCCCACGCCGGACACTGGCATCCGATCCGGCCAGATAAGTCGCCAGCACGGCTTTGCTATGGCCCGGCGTCAGCGCGTGCGCCGCACCGAACAGAATGCCCATGGGCAGAAAGGCCGTGAAGGCCAGCCAATCGCCGCCGGCCGAAAGCAGTTTGATCTGCTCGGCAAGCGCCAGGTAGATCGTGCGCTGGAACTCGACCAGCATCTGGAACATGGCCATCGAACCGGCTCCGCTTCAGCCGCAGGTCAGTTCGAGGCGCGTCGCGAAAATCTTGCCGAGATCGGTCCCCGTCGGGTCACTAAAGAACGCGTCTGTCAGGCTCTTCTGGTTCTGCGCGATGGCCGTGTCCGGATCTGGACGCACGACCGCGCGTGAGCAGCCTTCAGGCAGGCCAGCCACAGCAATCTTGTCGTCGTCGGTAAAATCGATCGCCGTGTAGAAGGTCGGGTCATACACGCCGATGCTGACTTTTCCAGCAAGGGCCAACGGGTCCTTCGGCTGCGTTTCGAACTGGACGACGAGTCGATCGTTTTCATAGCTGACGCTGAACTTCGGCGGTGGCGCCATCGTCACGTCCTTGCCGTTCAAGGTCACCATCTGAAAATAGTTGTACTCGGCCAGCGACGCATGGACGGTGAGAGCGACTTCATCGAGTTCCTTGGCATCAAGGACAAGGTCGGAATTCTTGTCGAATTCCATCAGCACAGTGCTGGAAAAGAGGTCGTCGAAACGCCAGGAATGCCGAAGCGACTTGACCGTTCTGTCTGGACCGACGGTCAGGTCCAGCTTCGCTTCGGCAAACACATGCGGATGGGCGTTCGCCGCCGCGGCGGAAGCGAGCAACAGCGCCGCGCCTGATACTATGCCTGTCAGCTGCATTTTTCGCTCACATTTCGCTCGTCGATTCCAGATCAGGTAGCACACCTGCCATTGCAAGCAGGCCGAAATGGGACATACCAGAACAGGTCGTCATGCAACTAGCGTCTGAGCATGATCACGACGCCAAGCCTGATTGGTCCTTGTTCGTCGTCGCACAAATGTAATTCAGGTTCTTGGTTCCGACGGCGCCGATATCGCCGACCTGGAATCCGCTCTGGGTCAACAGCGAGGCGACCGAATGCATGTCGACATGACCATGCTTGTGGAGCCTGGGCAATCTGGACTTGCGCACCGGCCTGCCAAAATCGATGATCAACAGCCGGCCTGCTGGCTTCAAGACGCGTGCCGCCTCGCGGATGAAGGCCGATCGAACGGGCTTCGACAAGTGATGCAGCATCAGCGTGCCGACGACGATGTCGAACTGCGCGTCCCTGAAGGGAAGCTCCTGCGCCGTCCCATTGACGAAAGTCAGATCGAGACCGGACCGCTCAGCCTTGGCGCGCGCCCTCTCGATCATTTCGGCCGACGCATCGACGCCGGTGACGCGTCCGTCCGAACCGACCAGCCGCTTCGCGGCAATGGCAAGGGTTCCCGTCCCGCAGGCGACATCGAGCATCGCTTCGCCGGGCTGGAGTTTTGCCGGGCGAAGCATGAACTCGCGAAACCGGCCCTCGTGCCCGAAGGTCAGAACGCGCGCAAGCAAGTCATAGGCCACCGCCCGGTGCAGGACGATGCCAATGCCCCGGTCGCTCGCGATCTGCGCACCGTTGCCAACGAGCCCCCTGTGACGCAGGCTGCCCCACAGCGCCAGTCCCGCGATCACCGCAAGGACGAGGCCGTGGAATGCCGCCGTCCAGGCGCCGGCCTGAATGTAGCCCATGCCCAATTTGGCGAGGACGAGGAAGCCGGCGACCAGCGACAGCTTGGCAAGCAGGGCCAACGCTATCATCCTCTTGCGCGAATGCGGTCCGTTACCGGCGGGATGATCAGATGAGTGCATGTCTGGCGACCTTCAGCTTCATTGCGGCGTGCCCAAACCCGATTTGAGCTCCTGGACTTGGCGTATCATAATGGACACAATGTCTGGAAATGCTGTTGTCGGACATCGGACCGCCGAATGTCCGAAACCGGGCACTGCAGGGGGCCATGGCCATGAAAATCGAACGTGCGGGCGAGCGAAACACGATCGATCGACGCGTTGCGCGGACGCGCGGCCTGCTGCAGGACGCGCTCATCGCCCTGATCCCGGAGCAGGGATATGCCGCCATCACCGTCGATGACATTTGCCAGCGGGCCAATGTCGGCAGGTCTACCTTCTATACCCACTATGCCGACAAGGATGCTCTGCGCAGCGCGACCATCGAGGCGCATCTGCGGTCGATCGGCCGCAGGCGCGAGGCGGCAAGTCAAGAAACAGGTAGCCGCCTGTTTGAGTTCAGCCTGCCCATGTTCGAGCACGCCCATGTATTCCGACCGCTTCACCACGCATTGCTTGCAAGCAGCGGCGATACGATCCACGACGAATTGCGTGAGCGTATCCGGCGAGCCGTCCGGGAAGAACTCGTCGAGAAACGGATCGGCGATCGCGGCATGCCTGCCGAATTCGCCATTCAGTTCATCGCCGGCGCATTTCTTGCGGTCCTCGCCTGGTGGGTCGCCACCGACATGAACCTTTCACCGGCACAGGCAGACGAGCTGTTCCAGAGGATGGCGGAAAAAGGCGTCGGCGCCTGATTAGTCGTCGGCTATCGAGCTTGCAATGATCGAATTCGCTCGCTCCGTGTCGACCGGCGATGTTAAATGGACGAGCTGTTTTCGATTGCCTGCAATCAATATGTAAAGTTTGGAGACCTGATCTCCATTCCGGTCCTCGCTGATTTTTTCGGCGTCCGTACGGGCGAAGAAGCGCTGCTCGAATGTCGCGCGGTCGACGTCGAACAGTCTGATGGAACAGGTCTGCATGGCCTTGCCGTTCAAGGTAGCTTTGGTCACCGCGATTATGGTCCCGGCAGGTAGATCGTTGCCAGTCACGGCCCACCCCTGAAAGGCCTCCACGTCATCGACTGGAGCAAGCGCTGCGTCACCGGATAGCGGTGTCCATCCACGCGTCTTCGCCACAGCGACGGTTCGCTCGAAGTCGGGGCCATGGGCAAGACAGGTTTGGTGAAAAGTTTCTAGCCCGAGATCGACATTGTCGGCATACACCGGTGTCGATGTCAGGCAGACGCCTGCGAGCGCAAAAGCGACGAGAACTCTCGACATATCCGTTACACCTCGCGCTGAAGAGCGAGCACCGGTACGAATAAGATGGAGCCGTTGGCACGCTGGTCAAGATTTACGGCGCCTCGCCGGATCGCGCCAAGGGGCGCTACAGGCCTGCCGATTGCCCTCGGCGTCAAGAAGTGCCGTATCAAAGGCGCCCGATATAGCGCACGTCAGCACGTCATACTGAGCGAATAATCCTCAAGATGCGCACGGGCAACCGTCGTTTCACGCGCCTGACCTTGCGTTTTCGAAAGAGTTCGAGAACCTTGTGCGAAAAAGGCATTTGTCCCGATTTGACCGCATGCCCAATGGTTAAAAATCGTCTGGAACCGTTCCACTGGTCATGCATTATGGCCATAGCGGTCGATTTCTCAGGAATGTAGCCGCTCCCATTTAAAGCCCGCCCGTGGTCGCTACCGTTGTCCAGCCGATAGATGGGTAACACTTTGAACCGGATACATAGGTAACAGTTTTCCCCCTTATGATAGGTTCGTCGCAGCGCCAA